>JAIBAJ010000101.1 GCA_019695265.1 Bacteroidia bacterium
TTGGAACCGGAAATCCTGAAGCTACCTTAGATATAAGAACCTTAGGTGATTATGCAAAAGGACTTCAATTAGGGAATTCAAGCAATAGATTGTTTTTTGTTCCTAAAAATGGTGGATTTGGTTTTAATAATTTGAGTTTGGAAGGGGATGCAGGCCTTTTTTGGTCAGATGGTTTGGGTTCTGGTGACAAAAACCAAAGTGCAGGTTTTGTTTTAGCACCTTTTGCCAATTCGGCCAATGGAATACGTATAGATGCCAATGGTACAGTTGCTATCGGAACATCCTATGCTGGCAATGGCACCTATAAATTAGCCGTGGAAGGCAAAATAGTCAGTGATGACATTAAAGTTATGCTTCGCACGGCTTGGCCGGATTATGTGTTTGAGAAAAACCATAAACTTATGCCATTTGAAGTATTGCAAAGCTATGTAACTAAAAACAAGCACTTACCAGGCATACCAGCAGCAAAACAGGTAGAAGAAAACGGTATAGAGTTGGGAACTTTAAACACAAAATTGGTTGAGAAAATTGAGGAGCTAACACTTTACATCTTGCAACTATACGAAACCAACCAAGCCTTAAAAACCCGTTTAGAAACAGTGGAAAGCAAGTTAAAGAAATAAATCCGCAAACACTAAGATATCATGCAAGCCACCAAGAGCATAATAGGGGTGTGTGCGGCAGTATTGTTTCCTATGCTGCTTATTGCACAAGATACCTATATAAACCAGAACCACAGCAGCGGCAGCCAAACAATCACAGGCGACCGAGTGATAGCACCCGGCAACAATGGGAACGTATCTATCAGTAACACATCACAAATTAATGCCAAAGGCCGCAACGAAGTACAATTAAAACCCGGCTTCCATGCCGGAGATTTTGAAAGTAATGGCTATTTTCATGCTTTTATAGACCCTAACCAATCCTTTGATGTGCCTTATAGTGCAGAGCCAATCAGTAACGAGGAGTTTGACCAACGCACCATAAACACCAATAAACCTGTGGGAGCCATACCCGGTATTTTTAATGTAAGCCCCACCGGAGCTGCTACCTACACTATACCTATACAAATACCCTCGGGCACTGCCGGTATGCAACCCTCGGTGGCACTTAGCTACAGCAGCCAAAGCGGCAATGGCCTATTAGGTATGGGATGGAACTTGGCATGTCTATCGGCTATAACACGGGTAAACAAATCCATACATTTCGATGGTAAAACCGAGGCTGTGCAGTTGGATGCCGAGGATGCCCTCGCCCTCGACGGGCAACGCCTTATTAAAAACGGTAGCATTTACCGCACCGAAATAGAAAATTACAGTAAAATCATCCCTATTGGCACGGCAGGCAATGGGCCCGAGCGGTTTACCGTGCAAACTAAAAACGGCCAGACTCTCGAATACGGCCTTACCGCCAATAGTCGTTACATGGCAGCCAACCAAAGCGATGTATTGTTTTGGCTGCTTGAAAAAGTGAGCGACCCATACGGCAATTATATACGTTACACTTACCGCCAAGAAAACAACGAAATAGTTCTCAGCCACATAGACTATACCGGCAACGAAGCCTCAGGCCTAAACCCCTACCACCGGATACAGTTTACTTACGATTACCGAAACGACAAAAACGAAGTGTTTGTGGCAGGCACAGGTATAAAATCCAATTTGCTACTTACCCTCATCACAGTAATCGCCGACGGCCTTAGCTTTAAGACCTACGAAATGAATTACTTCCACCGCCTTTATAGTTACCTGCAAGAAGTAAAAGAATTTGGTAGCGATGCCTCGGAACTCAACAGCACTATTTTTAAGTATGGGGAGGAAGTGGGGGAGGTTGAAATCGAAGATTTTGAAGGTTTCTTGGGTAGTACCACAGAACTGCAAACTTTCGATTTTAATAACGCTGGATTTTCGGATATACTCTCAGCTAACTTTACTACGTCAAACTCTCTCGGACTAAAAGAATTTACAAATTATAAAATTTACTTAAAGAATCAGCAATCACAGGGTTTTTCATATTCAACCTATGGTTATTTTCCAAATACCCCTTTCTTAATTGAGAATTTAAATACTCCTAATAGTGAGGATTGGATTCAAATTCCAAATGGAATTTCCTCTGTTACCTCAGATTTCACTGGTGATGGACTGGGAGACATTCTAATTTCAAGTCTTAGATTGGAAGATAATAATGATAACGATACCAGTAATGATTTTTTTCATATCCAGAGCATGAACATTCATTCATTCAATGGCTTTTATTTGGAAGAAATTCCGATAAACCTAGTTGCCAATTATTGTAGGATACAAAAATCAAAAAAATACATATATTTTGGAGACTTTGATGGGGATGGAGTTAAGGATATTTTAACTGCATTTTTGAAGAATGACGATAATAATGTTGCCAAAATATTTATTTCTTATCCCAAAAGACAATTATACAATATTCCGATAAGTTTCTCCAATCCAAAAGAAATTTTTGATGCCTTTGAAATTGCTGTTATTGATTTTGATGGTGATGGGCGTGATGAAATTATAGTTTTTAATGAACCCACAGAGTTCATAAAGACAAATATTTACTCATTTAAATTGAATTCAGCAGAAACTATTGTTAATGAAACTCTTATTTACAGCCAAGGGGCAATTTCAACGGATAGAAAATTATATATTGGCGATTTTAATGGTGACCGTAAATATGATTTATTAAGGTTTAATGGTTCAGAAGACTTTAATAATGCCGAATGTATTGCCCAAGTATTTTTCTCCAAAGGAGATTTTTCAGGTTTTGAAATTTTCAATTTTTCGTTACCTAGTTACAGTCTTCCCGAAATGGTACTTAGAGACGAACTAAAAATATTTGATTATAATTCGGACGGCAAATCAGATATTATGATTGCCTACGATCTTCAAGATGGAAATGAACAAATTAAAATTTACAGTTTTAATGGAATAAGTTTTACATCAGATCAATACAGTTTTACAGGTTCTATAAGTACAGAAGAAAAATATGGTCTTTTGTCTGGTGATTTTAATGGTGATAGTTTTATAGATGAATTATTATGTAGAGAAGGCTTTCAACATAATCCTCTGAAGATCATTTATTTTAATAAAAATTCAACTGAAAAATCTTTGGTTGGCTTAAAAAATGGATTTGGCCTGGATGTTAATATAGAATACAATACACTTTCAAGAATATACAACAATCCAAACATTTTTCCGAGCACTTATCCTTTTCACAAATTTAACTCACCGCTACATGTTGTTACAAAAACAATTACACCAAATGGTATAGGGGGGGAGGTAAATATAGAATATAAATATTTAGATGGTTGGTTAAATCTTGAAGGCAAAGGTTTTTTGGGTTTCAGACGCTTTGAGACCAAAGACCTGAATAGCGGGATAAGTTCGGCAATCGAATTTGGCTTAGATGATGCTCCCGGAGTTGATGGTTTTAAATCATACATTCTCTACCCGAAAAGTCAGAAAAAATGGCTTACCGATGGGGATGATTTAGACAACAACAATCAATGGATTTCGGCAAGTGAAAACACATATAATATAATTCGCTTTGGCACATCCAAACGTTTTGCATTAATGTTGGATAATACCGTTAGTAAAGATTATCTGCACAATTTCTCGCAAAAAACAACTCATACCTATTATACATTCGCTGGCCAAAGCGGTACTGGTAACCTCGATGAAACTAAAACCGAAGTGTTTGAAGTACTTTCGGCAAGCGGAACCGCTATTGAAAGCAATACAACTAAACACGAAAATTATGTAAGCAACGGAAGCTGGACGAGTTGGCTACCCAAAACCATTACCACAAGTGCTACGAGGGCTAACAGCACGGTGGGTAAAAAAACAACATTTTTGTATAACGACTATGGTAGCCCCTCAAAGCAAACCGAATTCAGCGATAAGTCTCAAAAGATTATTACCGAATTTGAATACGACCCCTTTGGTAACGCTACTAAAACTACCCTTACTGCCGCAGGGCAAACCAGAATTAACCGCGCAGAGTTCGATGGCAAAGGCCGCTTTGCCTTGCGTACGTTCAACCCGCTGAACCAAAAAACCGAATACGAATACGATAAACGCTGGGGCAAACCCACCAAAGTTATCAGCCCATCAGGTCTTATTAGCCAAAACAGATACGATGCTTGGGGCCGTTTGGTTAATTCCACCGATCCCACTAACATTGAAACCAACACCACCTACGAATGGGCGATAGGTACGGTGGAACATTCGCTATATAAAACAGTAAGCACCCAAACCGGTTCGCCAAGCAATGAAACATTTTTCGATGCCTTGGGTCGCGAACGTTATTCAATTAGCAGTGCCTTCGGCGGAAATTTTGTTTGTGCCGAAAAAAAATACAATGCCAAAGGGCAGGTACTAAGCACCACCGATCCGTTTTACCTCGGTGGAATTCCTATAACAAACACCAGCAGTTATGATGTATATGGCCGACCAGTGTCTGTTACCAACGGAACAATAACCAACGCATGGGCTTATGATGGCAACACTGTAACACACACCGACCCTGCCGGGCGTACCTCAAGCAAAACAACCGATGCCTCAGGCCGATTGGTAAGCACCACCGATGTAGGCGGCACCCTTACCTATACCTACGATGGAGCAGGCAGGCCATTGCAAACACTTTCAGGAGGCACTGCCTTAACTACCATAGAATACCACCCCGATTACGGTTGGCAAAAATCGCTGGCCGATGCCAACGGTGGTACAACCCAATACGAATACGATCTGCTAGGGCGGCTCACCAAGCAATCCGACCCATTGCAAAAAATTACCACTTTTACCTACGACTTGTTAGGCCGACCTACCACCAAAACTGTTGCCGGGCAAACTACCACTTACGAATACATAAACAGCGGCAACGGCCTGAATCAATTGAAAAAAGTATTAAGTTCCGAGGGTAGCTATCAGGAGTTTTCATACGATGCCTTTGGCCGTAATACTTCGTTTAAGGAAAAGCATGGCAATTTTGCCGAAGTATTTACCACAGTTTACACTTACGACAACCTCAACCGCCTTGCCACTACCACTTATCCATCGGGTTTTGTAACCAAAAACACCTACGATGCTAACGGCTACAATACACATATTAAAAACGCTGCCAACCAAACTATCTTTGCATCAAGTGCCATAAATGCACGCGGCCAACTGACCCAATACAGCCTCGGCAACGGTAAAACCACCCAAAAAACCTATGACTCCTTTGGCCTGCTGCAACGCACCTACTCGCAAGGAATACAAGATTTAGAAACCGTGTTTGACCAAGCAAGCGGCAACCTCTTGGTACGACAAGACAATATCAAGGAATTGAGTGAGACTTTTGATTACGACCAATTGGATCGGTTGACCGCTACAAATCCTGAGGCGATTGACGGTTCTAACATTATTAATTTTAGTACCGGTCCTTATCAAACCACAATTGATTATTCGGCAAGTGGCAACATTATAAGCAAAACAGGCTTAGGAAATTATTATTATCAAAATGGAAGACCCAATGCAGTAAGTGCAATTGACAACAGCCACTTGAACCCTGGAGGAGCTCCCGAGCCTATAATAAGCTTGCACAACCAAACCATAAGCTACCGCAACGACCGCCCCGTACGGATAGCCGAAAACGGCTACTGCTATCAACTATTTTATGGGCCTGATAATAACCGTGCAGTAACCGAACTGCGGCAAGACGATGTAAGCACCACCGCTACAGGAGACAGCATTCTTATTAGCCGCCGTTTTTATTCAACCAATTACGAACTTCTTGAACTCAGCAACGGTGACAAATATCAAATAAACTACATCCCCGGTGGTGATGGCTTGGCCGCAATCTTTGTTAAGCCCATCCCTTCGGGTGGTGTTTGGGGTGGGTCTGGGGCTTATTATTATGTGTATAAGGATCATTTAGGAAGTATTGTAACCCTCACCAGCGAACAAGGCAACGTAGTATTTGAACAAAACTTTGATGCATGGGGCAAACCCCGCAACCCCGACACATGGGCGTATTCTACCCCTTCCCATGGGGCTGGGGAGGGGGAGGGGCTTGAAGTCGAAGGCTGGTTGAACCGCGGCTACACCGGCCACGAAATGTTACCTGAGTTTGATTTGGTGAACATGAACGCCCGCCTCTACGACCCCAGCGTAGGCCGCTTTTTAGCAGTTGACAATTACGTGCAAGATGCCACAAGCACACAGGGTTATAATAGATACAGCTATTGCCTGAACAACCCACTCAAGTACACTGACCCGAGTGGGGAAATTGCATTAATTGATGATGCGATATTAGGTTTGATTGGTGGTACAATTAATATTTTGACCAACTTAGGCAATATACATAGTTTATGGCAAGGATTAGGATACTTTGGGATTGGCTTTGTAAGCGGGGCTTTATCGGAATATATTACACCAGTTGGGTCAGCAGCTTTAATGGGTGCTGGAAATGCAGCACTTGGAAGCTATGTCAACACCGGGCATGTTGACCCCGGTGCTGTAATCCAAGGGTCTTTAACATCTGCAATTGTAAGTGGCATGACAATGGGGCTTGGACAGGCCATTGCCCCATCGCTAAGCAATGCATTTTCCGGTATTGCAAGCCCTGTTTTAAGAGGAGCGATTACCCAAGGGGTTATAGGCACAGGACTTGGGTCTATTGGCGGTGGACTTGGTGCAGCGATGAATGGAGGTGATGTATTGCAAGGCATGGGGCAAGGAGCACTTTGGGGAGGTGGTATTGGATTTGCTTCAGGGGCATATGGTGGTTTTCAATATGCTAAAGCACGAGACCTTAATCCGTGGACTGGAAGGTCAATATTAGAACCTCTCACCCCTTTAAAACCAATTCCTGCAACTAGTATTTCTTTATCTACATTAAAGCCCGAATGGAAATTAGCGCCAAGCCCACGTGGCTTTGCAATTGAAAAAATAACCATGGACGAATATTATTCAGATTGGGACCATACACCATATAAATCTACATATGATGGGATTTCGCCAGACCAGGGAAAGGTAGTAAGTATTAAGTCAAATTTTTCAATATCAACAAGGCTACCCATAACAAATAGCTTGAATAGACTTGCCGAGATGCCAACGTCGATAACAAGAATTTTGCATGTAGTCACACCTCCAGGGTATGTGCCTGGCAATTGGAATCAACTTTCAAATTTTTGTTCCGAAAATGGTATAATTTTGCGATTAACTCATTATTAATACAAAAAATGAATTACAGGCTTTCATTACCTTACAACTCATACTCAAGTGTTTCAGAGGCATTCAAGTTTATAACTGAGTTTATCGCTTTTCATGTTGAAGGGATACAGTCCTCTAATTCCAATGGTTGGATAGAATATGACTATAATAAAATAATTAACTATTTAGATACAAGTAATCTGGATTCTTTCAATATAGTTAGTAATTTTTCGAATTATCTTGATTTTAAGAACTCGATAACTTTTCGAAGATTACATTTGCTCCAGCTTAACCTTTTTGCATTTTCGTTGGAATCTCCTGCTAACATGAGGTTTGAAGAATTATTATATTCTGCAGCAAAAAAAGGGTTTACAATGATGTTGCGTTTTGATTACTCAAAAGCTAAATGGCAGAGTGAAAGATTAATTGATAATTACAAAGCATTTAATAAAAACTTTGAACACCTCCCAAAAATATGGGATGATGAATTAAGTCCAATTTTAGGAGAGGTGATTGATATATCAAAAAATCCTGGCCATTTAAAAGAAACCCAAGGTATTATTTTAATGGCAGCACCAGAAATGTGGTTTGGTCCAGGGAGTTGGAAATTATTCGACAAAAAAAGGGTAATGAGTTTTCCAAAGGCAATAAAGATAAAAGAGATATTGCCTGATGTTATTTATGTTAAGCTTTTTGACCCCGATGAGTCTGACTATGAGAAATACGAAATACTTGACCTTCAGAAAAAATTTAGGGAATGGACAAGGATGGACGAGATAGAACAGAATCTAAATCAAACATCTTCAAAACCAACTAAAGCTGCTACGTTAAAACTTGACATAAGAGACTCCGTTAATACAATAGAAAAATTAAATATTACAGACTTAACAAAAAATATTAGGAACAAATAATGGCCTGTTTTGATAATTAGCAACCACAATATAGTAGTATAACAAAAAAGCCGGATTGTCCCGGCTTTTTTGTTACAACCAATAAGGGTCTATTACTTCCAACCCTTGAATATTTTTAAAATCTTTGGTGTTGCGTGAAACCAGCACCAACCTGTTTTGCAATGCTGTTGCAGCGATTACGGCATCAGGCAGTTTTATTTTATACAAACTGAGACCGTTGCATAAATAAAACCGAAAGGATTTGAGGTTTCAATTGGTAAAATTTCAGGTTAAAAAGTCGTTTTCAAGTCGTTTTCATGCACTTTTTTTGATCAATAAGCCTATTTTTAGGGTTCATTTTCCTTATTTTTCCCTACAAGACGCAATTATCCCAGCAGATCGATATAGGTTGTAGGCAATTGCTTCCAAAACATGTTGGGTATGTGTTTTGGCCAAGCCAATATATCTTGCTATTCCGGCTCCAAACTACCTTACCTGTCCCGCAAATGTTCTTTCCACCTTGTACCTAATTTTACTTATTGTTTTATTGAACTTAGTTTCCCATTTGGTCAAGACTCTACCTCTTGCCCCTTTCTTCATTAGTCTAGGTTTCAATTTTCGTTGTTTTAAAATTTCAATGTTGTTTTTAGACTGATATCCCTTATCTTTAACTCAATTTCTTCCATGAAACGGGTTGGGTACGATTTATTGTTGGGCAAAATTTTCGATGAGATTGACTTTAATAAAATAATGGAAGAATTTTATTGAACTGGTTCTAGCTAAAATTATAATTAAATTAGGAGAGGAAATTATTATTACTTGCTTGATGACATTAGATGTAGAAGGATTTGTAAAACAGCTATCGGGAATACCTTATGAGAGAAAGAAAAGAATAGCTTTTTTATTTTGGAAGTAAGGTAATAGCTTTTTAAATACCAATTGCAAATTATCAATTATTTCATTGAGTTCGGTTTGTTTAAGGTCGACTTTTATTGATTTATCGTAAATGGGGAAAAGGAAAATTTATCAGGGGCATTATTACTCATACCGTGATTAAGCAATTGTTGAAAAAATGAAAGATAGAAAGCAAGGAAATACATCAATTAATTTTTAACTTTACAAATAAATCCATCATCATGAAAGCAAAATTTCTTATACTGTTTATTCTTTGTAATTATTATTCATCTGCCCAAACAACCAGCTATTGCCCTCCTGCAATAAAATACTCCTATGATGCTGCTGGCAACCGCATTCAACGCAATGTATATCCTAGTTGTAGGTTGGAAGATAATGGTGAATCAAATAATTATCCAGGTTCAGATTCCCTTAATTATGCCAACCAACAGGGATTTGAAATAAAACTCTTCCCCAACCCTACAAATGGGCAAATGCAAGCTGAAGCAACAGTCGGTTTTATGGAACTAGAAGGTAAAGCCGTTTACATCCAAACCATGAAAGGCGAATTGCTTCACAAACAGGAAATTAAAGAAAGTAGTTTTACCTTGGATTTTACAACCTATTCACCTGGTTACTATATTGTTCGTATTTTGGCTAATGGTTACAGTAAAAACTGGAAAGTGCAGCGGTTGCAGTAAATTGTAGGGGGAAAGAAAATAGCTTACCCAACCGCCTCATTTCCTCCACCAAGGTGTTCGACATTTGGTGCGTAGGCTCCACAAATACAAGACAGGCAAAGGCCTCCGTTAGGAGGCCTTTTTCGTTTAGGAGAATTTTCGATCAAGCTCTGCTTGAATCGGAAATTCGACAAAACGAAAAAAAGGACGCATAGCGGACTTAACCTGACTTGTTGACGTTGGGTGCAGTTGTTTCGAGTTTCAAACCCGAAACAACTGAAAGGAAATTTTTAGCATATTTACACCATAAACCACTTACTCCCTATGTTCAAACTTGAATTAGCCGCTGCCCATTCCAGTAGAAAAGGAACACTTGGAGTAGCGGGATTTACTTTTTAGAAGTTGAAGGAATAAAATACTGTAAGTTGCTGATTTTAAAATAATAATCCATTTATATTGTCAAAATGAATCGAATAGCATTTACAATTGTCATTCTAATTTTATCAAACTATGGAATTAAATCCCAAATACCATTATCAAACTTTTATGGAACTAATATTCATTTATGCGAAGGAGACACAGTACATTTAATTGATAATTCGCAAAATAGTCCAACAAGTTGGCAGTGGATAATAGCCTCTAATTCAGACACAGTTATATTTTATGATCAAGACCCTATCTTTATTCCAGCCCCCAATAGTTTATATACTGTCACATTAATCACTACTAATTCCTTTGGTTCAGATACATTTACGCGCATTAACTATATTGATAATTCTATTTACGCACAAGTAAGTACTGGAAACAATGGATATACTGCCAATTTATATAATTATAACGGACAGTATATTGAACCTGTAAGTTATGCGTGGTCTCTCAATGGTGACTCCTCAATTTATAATGCAAGTACATTCCCCTTTTTACTATTGTCGAACAATTGTTTAAATGTTATTATTACCGATATGTTGGGTTGTAATTACATAGACTCATGGTGTCTTCAAAATTATTGGTTTGCAAATTCTTTAACAGATTCAATAATCTGCCAAGGCGTAGAAATTACCCTGCAAGATCCATCAACCAATAATCCTAATAGGTGGGAATGGACATTTATTGGGCCAGATACACTACATTCAACTGCTCAAAATCCGACTATTCTATTCCTTGAAGCCGGATCTTATACTGTTTCACTAAATAGTTATTCCGTAAATTCAACAAATGAATATTTATACCATTCACCTATTGTCATTTTACCAAATAGTCAACCGTATGTATCAATTGAATTGTTGAGTAATTCATTTTGCTATGGTGACACAGCTCTACTCACCATAGACTCCTCTATATCAGGCAATACTCTTTCTTATCAATGGTTTCTAAACGGAGACTATACTGGCATTTCTTCAGATACTTACACTACCGTTTTAATTATGGATACAAATTATATCTATGCAACAATGCAAAGTAATGAAGTTTGTTCAGTTTCCAATATGGTTTATAGTGATTCAATAAATGTTGTAATAAGTTCTCGACCCAATGCAAGTTTTACAATGGACACAATAAATATTCCACTTATATCTTTTGATGGGCAATCCTCCTCAATTGGAATAAATTATAGTTGGACTTTTGGAGATAGTACTCTTAATAGTATTGCACCAAATCCTGTGCATCAATACACTTCAGATGGCTTTTTTACCGTCTGTTTAACTATTAGTGATTTAGCAGGCTGTCAGGATGATACTTGTCAAGTTATTAATATTAACTCTTTTGAAGTAGGAAATTCTGAAGAACAAACCCGAGGTTTTTTTCTTTTTCCAAATCCAGCCCAGAATTTCATAACTATTCAATCTCAAAATAATTTGCAACAAACATTTTCAATTTCAAATAGCATGGGTGAAGTTGTTTATAAAAGCCCCTTTTCAAAAGAAGCTAAATTTTTTATTAATCAATTAGAAGATGGAGTGTATTGGGTTAAAGTAGGAAACAAAACAGAAAGATTAATTATATTAAGATAAGTATTACAGTATTTTGTTAGTCTATTTGCTTGCAATTTATCAACAAAAGTTGAACCTTTATCCGTGCTTTTAAGTAGATATATATTGAGACCATTACATAAATAAAGCCGAAGAAATTTTAGGTTTCAATTGGTAAATTTTCAGGTTAAAAAGTCGTTTTTTTGCTTTTTTTGATGAATTAGTCGATTTTTAGGCCTGATTTTCTTTAATTTTCCCGACAAGACGCAATTATCCCAGGAGATCGATATAGGTTGTATCATACTGTATCCTTGACATTTACCAATTTTAATTTATATAATGCTAAAGAAAACATAAAAGTTAATCCAATGCTGTAATGCTTTTGGCTTGCACCCCGGGTTAGGGATTGCAGTGGAAATCCTTTTTGTCGAGGTCACGAGCAAAAAGATTGGAACGGAAAGCCCGACCCGTTAGGGGAACCCCCAAAAAAGCCTCTAAAAGCTCTTTAAGAATTGATATTTCGGGGTAAAATCAAATTTCTATTGGATATGCCGGAAGGAAACAATTTTACGTAACTAATATGCATTTATTCCAGTAGGAAGGCTTATCTTTGTTCCAATCTCCTTTGCAATGAAAAACCTACTTCTATTCTTTTTTCTTTTCTCTGGTATTATCAGCCAGGCTTCCAACCCTGAAAAAACCTATGTGTTTTTCAATGTGCCAGGCCTAAACCCAACCAATGCCGGACAATATAAATTAGCTATTGAACAACAATACAATGTCGTGGTTGATTATTATTGCGTACCTGCACACATCTTTGCCGTTCCTATCGAAAATGGAGTAACGGAAGAACAAATTATTATAAAGGTAAAGGCTTTAACTAATAATACTGCCGTTCATTTAACTAACTATTCCAAAGCTGATGCCTCTGCGGCATGTGCATCTACCAGGTAACTATTCTTCTACCTCAATTCAGCTCCAAATTGACTTTTAAACGTTTCCATCAATTTGGCCATTACTTTCTCTATTATAGCATCCGTTAAGGTTGTTTCCTTATCCTGAAGTATAAAACTTAAGGCATACGATTTTTTACCCTCCGGTAAATTCTTGCCTTCATAAACATCAAAAACATTGACTGCTTTTAACAATTTCCGCTCTGCCTGAAATGCAGCTTTTTCTAAGTCAATATACGCCACACCTTTGTCTAATAATAATGCCAAATCCCTTCTTACCTCCGGAAATTTGGAAATCTCCGTAAATTGGGTCTTAACACTTCCTACCATTCGCTCTAAATCGCTCCAATTCAATTCGGCAAAATAGACCATGCTATCTACATCCATACCCTTCAAAAAAGATCTGTCTAAAGGTCCGCAAACCCCAACCACCTTATTGCCTCTAATTACCTGAAACTCTTGCTCAAATACACTTATTTCTGAATCTACTTTCTTCAACTCTAAACGCAATCCTAATTTCTCGCCTAAAAGCGATAATACCCTTTTTAGACTATAAAAACTGGATTCCCGAGTTGTTGATTGCCAATTCTCTGGATTTATTGAACCCGCCAATACTATTCCTAACCGATCAGTTTCCTTAATCGTATTGGTTTCTCCCCTTTTTAAATAGGTTTTACCAAATTCAAACAATCCAACCGAACTTGCTTTTCTATTAATATTGAACCGCAACGATTCTACCAATCCAAACACCAAACTGGTACGCATAATCCCCAATTCCGAACTCAATGGATTTAATACCTTCACAGCTCCTTCCCCTCCTATAATACTTGCATACCTATCCTGAGTTAAACTATTATTCATTGCCTCCGATAAACCAATAGCCGAGAAGCACTCTGCTACCGATTGCCTAATCCGGTCAGAAGAAAAATAAACAGGCAAATTTGCCGGAACCCGAATTGCACCTGGCATGGGTATTCGATTTGGCCCATATATCCGAATAATTTCTTCTACAACATCTGCTGCTCTGGTTACATCATTCTTGGCGGTTGGAACCAATAACTCCAAATAAGCAGAACTCTGCTCCCGAATCTTAAATCCTAAAT
>JAIBAJ010000102.1 GCA_019695265.1 Bacteroidia bacterium
CCTTTTGCACAAAGGGTGAAGTCCGATTTCTTGAAAATTTTATAGGTAAAAACAAGTTTTGCCGAATGGGTTTCTGTCCAGGTGGTTTCAATAATGGCCACATCTCCATAGGTTAAGGAACTTTTATGCTCGCAGGTTGATTTTACAATGGGAGTCATGTAACCTAGCTCATAAACAGATAAATAGCTGAAACCATGCTCTAAAGCTAATGCCTCCCTTCCTAATTCAAAGTACTTGAGATAATGCCCATGCCAAACAATATTCATTGCGTCAACTTCATGAAATCGAATTGGCACTTCGATTTGATTTTTTAATTCAATTAATTTTTTCAAAATAGGTTGTTGTCAGGTTCTTAATACACATTCCTTGGTAACTGGAATATTTGCAAAGGTAGAACACCGAGTCATTGAATAGAATAAAATCTTGGCTTAAAATTACAGGTAGTTTAAACTATCGAGGTGAAAATTAAAAGGATACGAGTAATTAGAAGGATAGATTAAAAAACAACAATTTTAAGGTTACCTTTGCCCTGAATAAAATATATTAAAATGATTCAAGTTGCTGAAAATAAGGCGATTAGTAGTTCTCCAATGGCTTCTATGCAAGAAGGTGGACATGAACAAGTTGTTTATTGTTATGATGAATCGACCGGACTAAAAGCCTTAATTGCTATTCATAATACTGTTTTAGGTCCGGCCTTGGGCGGTACCCGTTTTTGGAATTATAACAATGAAGCCGAAGCTTTGAGGGATGTATTGAGGCTTTCGAGAGGTATGACCTATAAGTCGGCCATTTCGGGTTTGAATTTAGGAGGAGGCAAGGCAGTTATTATTGGGGATTCAAGTAAATTAAAGAATGAGGCTTTGATGCGTCGTTTTGGGAAATTCGTGGATAGTTTGGGTGGAAAGTATATAACTGCAGAGGATGTAGGTGTAGATACAAGAGATATGGAGTTTATTCGAATGGAAACTCGACATGTAACCGGACTGCCCGAGTGGATGGGAGGAGGAGGAAATCCTTCGCCTGTTACTGCCTATGGAGTTTACATGGGTATAAAAGCAAGTGCAAAAATTGCTTATGGAACCGATAATCTGGAAGGAAAAGTAATAGGAGTGCAAGGGATTGGGCATGTGGGAGAAAATGTGGTGATGCATTTAGTAAAAGAAGGAGCCAAGGTATTTATCACTGATATTAATAAGGACAGGATGTATAAGGTAGCATCCTTGCACGGGGTGGAGGCTGTTGAAAATGCCAGTGATTTTCTGAGTCGTCCAATGGACATTTATTCGCCTTGTGCACTTGGAGCAACTGTAAACTCCGATTCCTTATCTGTTTTAAAATGTTCTGTAATAGCAGGTGCTGCCAATAATCAATTAGAGGATGAGAATATTCATGGTCCTCAGTTGGTAGAGAAAGGAATTGTTTACGCTCCTGATTTCGTTATTAATGCCGGTGGAATTATCAATGTTTATTCCGAGTTGCAAGGTTATAACCGGGAAATGGCATTGGCTCAGGCTGAGAAGATTTACGATACCGTTTATCAAATTGTCAAACTTTCTCAAACAGAGAATATTTCCGCTCAAAAAGTTGCCATGAGTTTAGCTCAGCAACGAATAGATCAAATGGCAAAAATCAAACAAACCAGATAATACAGGAATGGCCCGAAAAATTCTAGTCGGAAATTGGAAAATGAATAAAACTCTGGAGGAGGTAAATGCCTTTTTGAATGAGTTGGATCAAAATGGTAACTTGTCAAACGAGCTTGAAATTCCGGTTGAATTAGCCATTGCCCCTGCTTTTCCTTTTCTTTCGATTATTCATTCCAGGCTTCATTCCTATCCAATCCGGTTAGCTGCGCAGAATTGCCATTTTGCCAACAACGGTGCCTATACCGGTGAAGTTTCAGCATCCATGTTACATTCTTTAGGTTGCAAGTATGTCATATTAGGGCATAGTGAAAGAAGAAAGTATTATTCAGAGTCTGATTCAGAAATAAATAAGAAGGTTGCTACGGTGCTAGGACAAGGTCTTTTTCCTATCTTATGTGTTGGTGAAACATTGGAAGAACGGGAAAATGGTGATTATTTTAATATTATTCAGTCTCAGCTTGAGCAAGGTCTCCATGGCATAGGATTTAGTGAAAATATGGTTATAGCCTATGAACCGGTTTGGGCTATTGGAACCGGGAAAAATGCAACTCCGGAACAAGCACAGGAGGTTCATAATTTTATACGTACTATATTGTCTAAAATGTACTTAGGTAAAGGGAATACAATACCCTTGCTTTATGGGGGTTCTTGTAATCCGGGAAATGCCAGGGAATTGTTTTCATGCCAAGATATAGATGGCGGATTAATAGGCGGAGCTTCCTTAAAAGTAAATGACTTTTTGGCATTGGCAAAGAGTTTTTAGGTTGATTTTCAAGAATTTTGGAGAATTTTCGAAAAAGTTGGACGACTCAAAAAGTAGGTTTGTAATAAAATTGTCATCCTTCGTTAGTGGGTTTTCTTTCCTGGTCTAACTTTTTATTTTTAAGAGGTTTACTATAACCTTTATCCTATTTTTATGGTATAAGTTGAATCAAAATACCCCCTTATGCAAACAAAACAATTACTCTGGGAAGAAAAATTGGGATGGAAAGAATTAGGAGAATCTGAAGTTTCTTCAAATTATCAGTTGGTTTTAGTTTTTGGAGAGCGGATGCAGCTTCAAAATAATCCAATTTTTGATCAACTTAAAGTTTTATTTCCTCAAGCTCAGATTGTAATTGCATCTACGAGTGGAGATATTCTTGATACTCAAGTTTATGACAATGCGGTAACCGCTACTGCAATTTCCTTTGAGAAAACGCCTATCCGCGTTATTTGTAAGCCAATTACCAAATTTTCAGGAAGTTATGAGGCCGGGGCAGACATTAGTAAAGAATTATTCTCGGAGGAATTAAATCATATCATGGTTCTTTCGGATGGAGCTTTGGTAAATGGAAGTGAGCTCGTTAAGGGATTAACCAGTGAATTTAAAGTAAAGGTTACCGGTGGATTAGCAGGGGATGGAACCAGGTTCGAAAAAACCTTGGTTGGTCTGAATTCCAATCCCGAACCGGGTAATATTGTTGCCATTGGATTTTATGGCTCAAATATTCGAATTGGTCATGGTTCATTGGGTGGATGGGATTTATTTGGTGCAGAACGATTGGTTACTAAATCAAAAGGAAATGTATTGTATGAATTAGATAATCAATCGGCCTTGGATTTATATAAAATGTATTTGGGTGAAAAGGCAAAAGAACTTCCGGGTTCAGCCCTATTATTTCCTCTAGGAATGAAATATAATGAAGACTCCGATGTGTTGGTTCGAACTATATTAGGAATTGACGAGGAATCCAATTCAATGACATTTGCCGGTGATATTCCGGAGGGTGCAATCGTTAGGCTAATGAAAGCTAATTTTGATAAGTTAATAGATGGAGCCTCCATTGCTGCTGAACAAAGTTACGATAACCTGAACACAGAATCGGCTGATTTGGCAGTACTCATAAGTTGTGTTGGAAGGAAAATTGTTCTCGATCAACGAATCGAAGAAGAGGTGGAGGCGGTTAGGGAGGTACTTGGTAAGAAACCAGCCTTGGCCGGATTTTATTCCTATGGTGAAATCTCCCCGGTTTTATCTGAAATGAAATGTGAGTTACACAACCAAACAATGACAATTACCACTTTCTCTGAAATATAAACTTCAACCCTAAGGAATACCAATGTTTAATAAACTTTTACAACGCCAGATAGGGCGCTATTTAAGGGGGGGGATTACTATTCCGGAGGAATTCAATGAGCTATTTTCTGCCATTAGCAGTGCTTATGAACACTACGAGCAAGATAGGGTTTTACTTGAAAGAGCCTTGGAATTAAGCTCCAATGAATTATCGAGGTCAAATAAAAGATTAATGGATGCCAACAAGCAAGTTGAAGAGAAGAATCGGGATTTGATTTCTTCAATCAATTATGCTAAGATGATTCAGGAAGCCATTTTTCCACCTGAAAGCCTTATTTCTAAATTATTACCGGAATCCTTCATCTTCTACCGTCCTAAGGAAATTGTTTCCGGTGATTTTTATTGGGTTGATGAATATGAAGGACGAATTTTTGTTGCTGCTGTAGATTGCACCGGTCATGGTGTACCCGGCGCATTTATGAGTATTGTTGGACATAATTTACTCAATGATGCTGTTCGTGAACATAAAATTGGTGAGCCATCCAAAATTTTGGATAGACTCAATCAAGGTGTGAATCATACCTTAAGACAAACAGTTGAAGATGCCAGTGTAAAAGATGGAATGGATATTGCTTTCTGCTGCATTAATCCAAAAGAACAAACTTTGGAATATGCCGGGGCTTATAATCCCCTTTATTTGATTAGAAATGGTCAAATGATTGAAACGAAAGCAGATAAATTTCCAATAGGTTTGTCCTTTGGAGATTCTCCTAAAAAGTACACCAACCACGTAATTCCTTACGAAAAAGGTGATACCGTTTATATTTTTACCGATGGCTTTGCAGATCAATTTGGAGGACCACTTGGTAAAAAATATAAATATGACAGGTTTAAAAGTTTACTTTTAGATATCCACCAATTAAATCCTTCTGAACAACGCAAAGTAATTGAAAAAGAATTCACCGATTGGATGGGTGATTTGGTACAAATTGACGATACCTTGGTAATTGGAGTTAGGCTTTAATCTGATTTTTTGTTGAGACCTTATACCGTTTCAACAGCCGATTTAGGTACTTCCGCTGTTGGATTTGCAATGAAAAGGTTCCAAATTGTTTAATCGTTAATAAAATCCCTTTCGACCTGGCATTTTTCTTGAAACTTTCAGAAGCCAAGATTTCATCAATTAACTCCATAAATTCTTCTATTCCGGAATTGATTTCCTCATCTGACTTTTTGTAGATAGGAAAATCAGGAATAAATGCTTTGTTTCTTTTTCCATAAAAATTGGTCGGAAATGTTTTCATTATAGAGTTTGGCAAGTAATACATTTATAAAAAATACCCAAGAAATGGAAGTCCTTGGTTTTGATTTAATTGCTTTGCAAAATTGAAGGAAAGACATGCTATAATATTATATTTAAACTGAAAAAAATTATATAATTTTGAGTAATATCTGAATAACCTATCTGAAGAAAAACCATACTCAACACTTACCCTAAGTAAAATTAAATGATTAGCAGACTAAGCTTTACTATCCTGTTCCTTTATTTTAGTCCGATTGCAATCCTTTCACAAACATTTACAGGCAATGGCGGCAATGTCCCGGATGATGGTGGATTTTATTACTTCGATTTACCAATTTCAGGGGTTACTCCTTCTAACTGTGATACATTATTTGGGCTGGAAAGTGTTTGTATTAATGTAACACATACCTGGATCAGTGATTTTGATATTTTTCTTGTTTCTCCATCCGGTACTCAAATTGAATTGACTTCCGGTAATGGTGGCGATCAGGATGGATATGTAAATACTTGCTTTAATCAGGAGTCAGAATTGGTTATTAGCCAAGGAGCTTATCCGTTTACCGGTACCTTTCGTCCGGAGGCTAGTTTGGCCTTGGTTAACAATGGGCAACCCACTAATGGAGTATGGCGTCTGCTTATTCATGATACCTATCCCGGGGCTGATGAAGGTACTTTGTTAGATTGGTCCATTACGTTTGGAACTAATCCGGCAATACCATTTCATTTTGAATCATCCAATTTGCCCATAATTCGAATAAATACCTTTAATCAAACCATACAGGATGAACCTAAAATTTTGGCCAGGATGGAGATTGTTGACCATCCTTTGCCTTTAAGGAATTTCATCAACGATTTACCGGATGATTTTCATGGTACCATCGGAATTGAGCATAGGGGTGCAAGTTCTCAGTCCTTTCCCAAAAAGTCATTTGGGTTTGAGGTTTGGGATGTAAATCAAAACGATAGTGATGCCGCCATATTGGATTTACCACCTCAAAGTGATTGGGTATTACATGCTTCCTTCACAGATAAAACCCTGATGAGGAATGTAATGTCTTATCAGCTATTCAATCAAATGGGACATTATGCTTCCAGGTCACGGTATGTGGAATTGGTTTTAAATGGAGAATACCAAGGTGTTTATGTGCTATTGGAAAAAATCAAAAAGGATGAAAACAGGGTTTCCATTTCTAAATTAACCGTTTCGGATAATTTTGGAGACGAACTCACAGGTGGTTATATTTGGAAAATCGATCGATACAACGGTAGTGATAATTCTTTTGCCTGGCGTTCTAAAATTCATCCATGCGACGAAAATAGTCCCGATACTAATTTCTTCCTCCTGGAATATCCCGCTGCGGATGTTGTAACACCCCAACAAACCGCATATATTCAGTCCAAAATGGATAGTTTTGAACTGGCTTTGATGTCTCCTAATTTTATGGATGAATCAATAGGCTATCGCCGCCACATTGACTTTCCATCTTTTATTTCGGCAACCATCATTAATGAGTTAAGCAAAAATGTGGATGCCTATCGCTTAAGTACCTATTTACATAAGGATAAGGATAGCAAAGGTGGGAAAATAAAACTTGGACCAATTTGGGATTATGATTTGGCCTGGAGAAATGCAGATTATTACGGTGGAGCCGACCCCGCAGGTTGGCAATATGAAGTTTGTGGCGATGGTTATCAAAATCCGTTCTGGTGGAAAAGATTAATGGAAGATACCGTTTGGCAAAATGAATTTTATTGTCAATGGTGGCACAATAGGTCCACCTTCCTGGATACCGCATACCTGGCTAATTCTATGCGAGAACGTGCACTTTTTCTCCACGAAGCTCAACAACGTAATTTTGAATATTGGCCTATTCTGGGTTCATATGTTTGGCCCAATCCTGAACCTATTGCACAAACCTATTCAGAAGAAATTGAAAATACCATCGATTGGATTAAACGTCGCATTGAATGGATGGATGCACATATTCCCGGTCATTGCCCTATCCTAGATCATACAGGAATGGATGAACTTTCTCATCCTCAAAATTTATTGGCTGATTGGACCTGTTTTCCTAATCCTTTTCAATCCTCTTTAACCATCCAATTCAACCCGGGTTTATTTCCTTTAATAAAATTTGAATTATTTAATTCTACCGGGGCAAAAGTGGATGAAATGCTATGGATGTCCAATCAAGGCCAATCTGTCGAGTTTCATCCTAAAACTAACTTAGCTTCAGGTACTTACCTGTTAAAGGCCTCCTTCCGTAACCAAACTTTAGGTACTAAAGTCCTGCTGAAAAATTAAATTAATTTCCGGACGATTGGGTATTGGTCGAAAATTTAATACCTCCTTGTTGGTATCTTAATTATTAGTTTAGTTTTGCCCTCCATTTGAAAACTTGAACTAGTTGAAACTCTTCCACCATTGTATTAATCTATTGGTTGGTAGGATTTAGGTAAATCTAATTGAATTATTCACTAACAAGTAGTTAGGGTTTGGATAAGGGATTTTTTACAAACCTGTTTTTTGATATTAACCCTTATCAAATTACTAACTTCCATGTCCAAAAGAAATTTTGTTTTCCTGGTCTTGCTTTTCGCAATTTCATACCGCTTATCTGCACAGCAGGAAGTAGATTATACATCCGAAAATAAGATCGCTTCTGATTCTCTGGTTTCAGATTCCTTGGTTAAAAAGAAAAGTCCTTACCGTTTTCTGCCAAGAATTTTTCTTGGAGCCGGTGGCTTTATTTTTCAAGGGGATATCAAGGATAAAGAGGTTCCGGGAATCCATATGTTTGGCAATAGGGTAGGGTGGGATGCAGGTTTTTCTATCAACCTTTCCAATTCATTAGATATTTCCCTTTCTTATCTTCAAGGTAAATTAAGTGGAAATGAAAATGGAAAATCTTACCACCGGAATTTTGAAAATAAATTCTGGAATACGCAAATCAACCTGGAGTATAATTTTTATAACCTAATTAAACGGCAAACCATGCTTTACCCATTTGTAAACATTGGTTTTGCATACATGAATTACCAGGTTTCGGAAGATTTGGGTAGCTTTCAGGATTCTTGCAACTGCTTGTTACCATATTATTACTGGCCAGATGGCATGTCAAGGGTTGGACCTCCCGGAAACTACTTCGATACCCGGCCAGCCTATAACGATCGGGATTATATCTATGAACATTCTGTGCTTAAATCAAAGCAAACTTTTGCCATTCCTATTGGATTAGGGATAGGCTTTAATATCTCCAATAAGCTAAGCTTTAAAGTTGGTTCACAGTACTTTGTCTCCTTCTCCGACGATTTAGATGCCGATACCAAATTGGCGAATAACCCATCCGACTACAAAGGAAAAAGCGGAAATGATGGCTACATTTACACGTATGCACGTTTTAGCTTCAATGTCTATTCCAAGAAGGAAAAGATCAATTACGAAGATTTTCTTTTTATGACCTATGAAGATTTGGATGGCGATGGGGTAATTGACCTTTATGACAAATGCCCCGAAACTCCCGAAAATATTGAAACAGATGCCTGGGGTTGCCCGCTCGATTTTGATTCGGATGGTATTCCGGATTACCTTGATCTGGAAGTAAATACCCCCGATTCGGCAGTAACTGATTTATATGGTGTAACCATTGATAAAGAAAGTCTGGATATAAAGGAAGGAAATCCTATTTATCGAAAAGATTTGGAGGATTATTTAATAGAGCAAAATCCTTCGGCCTATACTATTCACGTAGGTACTTATGGACGTAGCATTCCCATGGCATTTCTCCAAAAGCTCAAAACAATGGAAGGTTTGGTTGAAACCCGTCTCAATGATAGTACTGTCGTTTATACCATCGGCAGTTACAACGACTTTAAGCAAGCTCAATCCCGTCAAGAGCAACTTTTGAACGAAGGTTACGACCAAGCATTTGCCGTTAAGGAAAAGAAAGTCAACGCTGTTGCTTCCAGCCTACAACCCCTGAGTCCCGAACCTACCGAATTTAAAACCAGAAAGAAAAAGGAAGCGGAAGAGCCCATTCCGGTCAAAGCCAAAAGCATTGAAACTGTTAAACGGAAAGATGTGCTTACCTTTAAGGTGGAACTAAGCGGCTACCACGTTAAAGTAGCTTTGTTAAAACTGTCTTCATATATCGCTAAATATGGTGTAGAAATGGTCAATAATGGTCCGGAGGATAGACGTTTCCTAGTAGGTAGCTTCGAGAATCCAACCGAGGCCGAAGAAATTAGGAGGGAGATCATTAAAGCCGGACTCAACCAGGCCGGGATAAGAGCATACTTGAATAATCAATCCATAAGCCTTGAAGATGCATTGGATGTGTACGAGATTTTACACACCAAAAATTAGTTCGAATTAAACCAAAGCATACCTTTCGGGTCCATTTACCATGCGCCGGAAAGTGATTTTTTTCTTAGTGGGTTTGTCATCCATGGTGAAAGCCCAAAAAACCGACACCTTAAAACTTAACCTGGTGTGTAATTCCGTCCCTGTTGAGCTTGGTGTTTCCTTCTGGTGCCCGGAATTAAAGGATTCGGTTCGAATTAATAAGTTGCTTACCTACCTGAGTTTACCATATTCTTCTAATTCAAAGGCGAAGAAAGAATACAAATTGGTCGATTTTGCTTCCTTAAAGTCTTGCCGATTGCTGTATAAAAAATCATCCCAGCCGCTTCAGTTGGATATTGGGGTTGACAGCCTCACTAACCTCCAAACCAATTTTTCAAACGATTTGGATCCTATTCATGGAATGTACTGGACCTGGCAAAATGGATTTATTCATTTTAAACTGGAAGGGAGTTTCCTTCCAATGAATTCCATCGAAAAACATTTTCAATTTCATTTAGGTGGTTATTCCTTTCCCAATAATTCAGTTCAACATTTGGAAATTGTTAATCCCGGCTCCACCTCCGGATTAGAGCTGAATATCTACCCTTTGATTGCTTATATCAGGCAACTGGGTAAGTTAGACTTGCTTTCTCCCGGCGCCGAGGCCAATGAAGGAATGAAAATTGTTCAATCCTGCTTCTCTGTAAAACCATGAAGGCGAAAATTGGTATTTTGTTTCTTGCCCTGGCTTGTATCTCCTTAAAGGGTAACTGGCACATTCCGTCCTATTTTCCCAAACCTTTGCAAGCACTTCCTCAAAACAAGCATCAGGTGTTTTTAGGGCGTAAATTGTTTTACGATCCACTTCTCTCCGAAAACAACAGCATTTCCTGTTCTTCCTGTCATTCACCCTACAATGGTTTTGCCCATACCGATCATGCGTTGAGCCATGGAATTGACGATCAAATAGGAAACAGAAACGCCCCGGCCTTATTTAACTTAGCTTGGCAATCCCTGTTTATGTGGGATGGAGCTATTAATCGCCTCGACGCCCAGGTATTAGCACCCATTCACAACCCACGCGAAATGGGTTCTTCCATCAACCGGGTTATTTCTAAACTCCAAACGTCAAGTTCTTACCCGCTTTTATTCAAAAAAGCCTTTGGTGATACGGCAATTACTTCCCATAGAATCATTACTGCCATTGCCCAATTTGAATTGGGTCTAGTTTCCTTTCATTCCAAATACGACAGTGTTCGCCTGGGTAAGGCCCAATTTTCTTCCCCCGAAAAAAGAGGCTACAACCTATTTCTAAAGCATTGCAACGCCTGTCACACCGAACCTCTCTTCACCTCCGGAAAATTAGCCAATAACGGACTCCCTGTTCTTGAACTACTCCAGGATTATGGAAGGTATTCCATTACCAAAATCCCTTCCGATTCCCTTTTTTTCAAAATCCCTTCGTTGCGCAATCTCCGATATACTTATCCGTATATGCACGACGGACGTTTTTCCCAACTAAACAACGTCTTACGTCATTACCAGGAACTTTCCACCTCCACCCATCCCAAGGCCAAAGCCATCATGCCGGAACCGATTTCCAACAACGATAAAGCCGACATAATAGCCTTTCTCCAATGCCTGGATGATCGAAAATTTATATTTAATCCCCAAAATTTATATCCAAAAGAAGAAAAGCCTTAAACCAATGCTTACATTCGTCGTCCAATCGACGCATGAAATTTAACTACTTTACCTTCATTTTTGCCTGTTGTATTGCACTTCAATCAGCGGCACAAACCAATCCTGCTATTCTTTCCTGGCTGCAAAACACTACCCAAACAGGCAGTTATTATGTCAGCGGAAATCCAACTCCGGTAAGCAACGGCTTGTTGGTTAATTGCCAGCAGGTAGAGTATTCAACCAATTGGGTATATGTTCATACCACCGGTGTTCCCGCCTATCCTACCGGACCTTTTTTAGATGGCAATCCTTCCTTAGCTACCGACCAAGCCGGAATTTTCAAACTTCCCTTGGTTCCGGCTCCCAATACCGGCACTTTAACGTCAACCACCGGCGGCAACATTGGTTTGTTTATCAATGGCGTTGCCTTGTTCGATTACCGCGATGGAGTAGCCTGGAATTCCACTACCAATGCCTTGTGTGGTGGTCCGGGTAATCCACCTTGTCCGGGTGGACCGGCAGCCAATATGCCTTGGAACCGCGATGCAGTATTAGCCGAGAAGGCCGGTTTCGATTGCAGCAAAGGGCATCCGGCACAGGGCAATTACCATCACCATCAAAACCCCAGTGCTTTTAATTTAGATTTGGCAGTCATTTCCACCATTTGTAATTTATATGATGCCGAAGGATTATATAGCATCGACAGCACTCAACATTCCCCACTCATTGGATTTGCCTACGATGGTTATCCCATTTACGGTGCTTATGCCTACCGCAATGCAGACGGCAGCGGACCTATCGTACGCATGAAATCAGGTTATCACCTTCGCAACATCACTACCCGCACTATTTGGGCCGATGGTACCGATGTTAATGATGGTCCTGCCGTTAGTACCACTTACCCATTGGGTTATTTTCGGGAAGATTACGAGTATATTCCCACATCTGCGGCCACACCGGACATATTGGATGAGCACAACGGACGTTTTTGTGTTACTCCGGAGTATCCAAACGGGATTTATTGCTATTTTGCTACGGTTGATGCCAATTGGAATTCGGCCTATCCTTACGTTGTTGGGCCTACGTTTTATGGAGTAAAAAATGCTCAAAAGGTAACCGCGGTAAGCGAGGCAACTACCATTTATAACCAACCGGTAGGAGTTCAAAAAGTAGATGATCAAAGCATACAGGTATTCACTTTTCCCAACCCTAGCAACGATTTCATAGCGGTTCAAGCCAAGGGATTAGTCAGGAGCAATGCAGTGGTAGAGCTTTGCGATATTAGCGGCAAGGTAATCATGCGTTCCGAGATTAAGGCAGGCACCACCACCACTTATTTTGATGTTCAAAGTGTTTACGAGGGTATTTACTTCATTCGCCTATCCGGTAGTCAGGGCCAATTAACCCACAAGGTAATCATCAGCCATTCTTAGATAAATGTAAGTAAGTTTCAGTGGTTTATTTTAAGTTTTATGCGGGTACCTTCGCATTAAATTTGCATTCAACCACACCTTATCGGGCTCAGGTCCGGGCTATTCGTTCCAAGTCCTCGTCGCCCTAGGCTATCGCCATAGGTCTCCTGTGGGCTTTCCACTGCTATCCCTACCCGGGGCGATCGTGCAAGGCAGAACGGTTGGTAAGTTGCCTGTACTTTCTTTTTTCAGTCTGTTTTAATATCAATTTTAATTTATAGATAGTCCGAAGGCTTTTATAAATTTATACCGAGAGGAAAAATAATATGATTCCAGTTCGCTTAGGCCTCCTGGAATCATTTTTACCAATTTTAATTTGTAAATAGTCCGAAGGATTTTTAGAAATTTAGATTGGTAAATGCCGAGGATACAGTATGTTAGGCCAATTTTTTCAAGAAAAATTAATAAATAAAATTGGACTTTACATAATGTCCATTCGGTATTATTTTTATCCTCGGCATTTTCAAAATTGGTAAATGCCGAGTTTACAGTATGTTATACCAATTTTTCAATAGGAATTATTACCTATAATTGGACTAAACATAATGTACATTCGGTATAAGAAGATTTTTCTAGCATAAATTGACCTTTAAAATTAGCCTTATCCGAATAAAATTCGGTAACTCTGATTGGTTTTTTGTTACATAAGTAAATGGAATAAGAAAGTAATTAAAGTGAGATAAAACCTGTTTTTATTGAATTAAATTTCACATAGTCGCCTTCGGTAGGCCGGATAAGGGTAATGAAGGGGTAGTTGGCCTGAACATATTTCCAGCAAAACTTTATTCCTATTTACTTTTCTTTACCTACAAATTTCTTATTTTTCAAATAAGGCAAACAAATTCAGAGCTATCTGCTTAATTTTGGGTAGCTATGTATTATTTTTTAGCCCATAGCATATGAATGTTTATTAAATGAAATTAAACCTGTATTATTTTGCTTAAAATTTCACATATTTGCATACTATTGGCTGGATTGGAGATGGAGTGGGAGGTAGCCGGTAGTTATAAGTAAGCGTAAAAGACAACATTGCAACTATTAGGCGGACACCAAAACGACCAGACTTTTGACTTCCAAACAAACTTTCGGGCGACAAAACTCGGTTGACAATTTCACTGTAACTTGACACCGACCAGACCAGTTT
>JAIBAJ010000103.1 GCA_019695265.1 Bacteroidia bacterium
ACCTTGAAATTGGATGTTGTAATTTCGGCTGATAGTCAGGTCGTTGTATCTCATGAACCTTGGATGGGTTGGGAAATTGCCACTTCTCCACAAGGAATTTCGCCCGATACTACCACCGAGAAAAATTTCAACCTGTTTAAAATGACTTATGCTGAAATTAAACAGTGGGATTGCGGTAGTAAATTACACCCACGTTTTCCATACCAACAAAAGATGAAAACGTACAAACCTCTTTTGTCTGAAGTGTTCGAAAAGGTAGAGGCATTTATTAAGGAACATAAAATTCAAGGAATACAGTATAATATTGAAATTAAATCCAGCCCGGATCAAGACCATATTTTTCATCCAAATCCAACAACCTTTTGCAAACTTGTTACGGATGAAATAGAAAAGGCCGGACTTGAAAATCGTTGTGTTATTCAGAGTTTTGATATTCGTAGCCTTCGGGTAATGCATGATTTTCACCCAAAATATAAACTTTCCTTGTTGGTGGACGAATTGGAAAACCCCAAAGCGAAATTGGCCCAATGCGGCTTTTCGGTCGAAGTGTTAAGTCCAAGTTACACGATGGTAACCCCCGATTTGATTGGATTTTGCCATCAGAAAAAGATGAAAATTGTTCCTTGGACAGTAAATGAAGAAGAAGAAATGAAGAAATTAATAGAGTGGGGCGTAGATGGAATTATTACCGATTACCCCGATTTAGCAGTCACACTTCGTTGATTATCAATATTGAATCTGCCTTTATTCGAAATCTGGTATTGACTAATTTCTTTCATCTGAATTCAAGTGCTTTTATAAATTCCGAACAACATGAAACCAATAACAGAAGAGGGAAGTGGCTTTTATTTGGCGATAGAGGATGAAGATTTGATGGCCATTGAAACCATGGCTCGTATTATTGTTCCGGAGGTGTATGGCGCTTATGTGGAATTGGAAAACTGTGAGCAATTTATCCATCGATTTCAAACCGTAGCAGCTTTAAAAGAGCAAATTCAATCGGGTTACGAATACTTTCTCATTTATTCGAATGGCATTTGCCAAGGGTATTTTGCGCTGGTTTATCAGCCAGACAGAGTTTTGTTGAGTAAACTGTATTTGCTATCCGAGGCAAGAGGAAAAGGAATGGGACAAATGGCTATGGATTTTTCCATTTCTGAAGCAAAGAAGCGTGGATATAAACGAATTGACCTTATAGTAAATCGTCAGAATGAAGGGGCGATAGGGTTTTACCAACGCAATGGCTTTTCCATTGTAGAATCGCTTGAACATGATTTTGGAAAAGGCTATTTGGTGTACGATTACCGAATGAAAAAGGAGTTAGATAAGTAAAGTTTGCTTAAAATACTCCAACTATTCCTAATCCAAGATATAACTAGTCATGTAGAAGAACAGGTTGCCAGTTTTTTTCAGGGGCATCCACAATTCCTTGCAGTGTTCTGATAGACCCCTTAGCAAGTTGGATTAGAAATGAAAGTTTGAGGTTGGGTCTCGGGCAACGATAGAGGCAAGTAGCCCACAGGCGAACGCGGCGCTAGCCAAGGGCGACGAGGACTACAGCCGATAGCGTGACCCGAACGCCCATGCAAGATGCTTTGGGTGTCTTGCAAAACTAGGGTAAGGCGGAGGGGGCCCGCATAAAAGAAATACTAAAAATAGACGTTTTATCCCGCCGGAATATAACAGACTACCCCAATTATGAATCGCTTAAAGCAGCTTTTATTTCCTTTTTACGCTTACCAATTTTGCTTAACAAATTTTTACCGCTTACCACTTGGGCGGTTAGGGCTCCGGCAATTAATGCTCCACCAATACCAACTGAAACTACATCTTGTCCGGTTAAATATAAGTTTTTTACCGGGGTTCGAGGCCTTAGCTTATTCATACGGAATCGTTCGGGCGTATGATCCAATCCATAAATTTCGCCAAATTCATAGGCTGCAAAATGTTTAGTGGAAAGGGGAGTGGACAATTCATAAAAAGCAATTTTACCTTCAAGAGCCGGAACAACTCGATACAAATGGGTCAATAATCGTTGACTAAATTCATCTTTTAGGGCTTGATATTCTTCGCCTCGGTGCATCCATCTCTCATTTTCCCATGGTGAAAACCAGGAATATGGTGCCACCGTAATTATTTCAATCGTACTCTTGTTCGGATGCTGTTTTTTCCACTCCGGATCTTTGGCCGATGGAAAGGAAATATATACCACCGGAAATTCAGAGGATCGATCCTTTTCAAACCTAGCCTGGGTGGCATCGTGGTCCGGATCAGGATAAATCCAAAAGTTTGCATTTCCGTCTAGATAAGGTTCTATATCTTCCTCAACTCCAATGTATAAACAAACGTGCGAAGGCGAATTGGGTACCTTGCCCGGAATACCAACTTGGGCCCCAAATTCCAAAGGAAGCAAGTGCTTGTAAGTTAAATTGGCTCCGGCATTGCTAATAATTTTCCCGGCTTTAAACACATGTCCATCTTCCATTTTTACCCCAACCGCATGACCATTTTCAACAACTATTTCTTTCACTTTGGCATTTACCAGCACTTCTCCACCCGCTTTTGTCAGCATGGGTAGCATTGCATTGGCAATGTTTTTTGCCCCTCCAACCGGATAGGCTCCACCACCTAAATAATGTTTCACCACCATGGCATGAATGGCGAAACTGCTTTTTCCGGGTGTACAGCCATAATCGCCAAATTGAGCAGTTAAAACCCCTATCAATTCCTTGTTTGATGTAAGAGATTGCAATACTTGCAAGGTGGTTTTGTCGCTGTATTTTAGAAAATTCCTTCGTAAAAAGTAACCAATTGTATTCGATAAAACCGGATGAAGGGTTTTGTCCATGAAATAAAACAAGGCAGAGTTAGCTACTTTGTAAACCAATTGAATGTATTGGTCAATCGCCTTTTCTTCGCCAGGAAATTCCTTCTTTAAATAATCCTTGAAATTATTGGTCCCTTTCGGAAAATTAAATTGTCGTCCGGCAATAATAACTTTATCATATATATCGCTCATTTCGTGCCAGTTAAGACTTCCATCCGTAACTGCATCGAACATAATTTTCAAAAAGCTTTGTGGTCTGTTTACTTCACCAATGTAATGGATTCCCACATCCCATTCCCAATCGCCTCGTTTAAACATATGGGTAAATCCGCCGGCTGTATAATGTTGTTCCAGCATTAGCACTTTGTAACCATCTTGCGAAAGAAGTGATCCGGCAGCCATTCCTCCAATTCCTGATCCGATAATAATGACATCAAAAGGAGTTTCCGGCTTAAAACGTTTGTATGATTTGGGTTTGAACATGCATGGCTGATTTCTACAAAAGTAAACCTGTTTAAATAGGAAACAAGGGGTTTGTTGTTAAAAAATGCAAGGTATTCAGTGAAGGTTTGCTTTCAATTTCTTTGTTTTAATTCTTATTTGGCGGTTCCCATTCGCCAATTATTGGAGTGCAATTTTATTGGTTTAACAAGGCTCATGGTCGGGCTTTCGGCGGTAGTCCTCGTCGCCCTAGGCTAGCGCCGTTGGTCTCCTGTGGGCTACCTGCCTCTATCCCTAACCGATCTAAACCCGGGCCATCTTTGTTCTTTAGTAGAGTTTTACAGGAAAAGAGTTTATTAATGCAGAAGGTGTTCTGAAAAAAGTAAAAGGCCGCAGATTTATGGTTATACCGAGTTAGTGTTAATTAATGCCAAGGTTACAAACTCTACTTAAAAACCTTACTAACCCTATCTCGAACCTAAGCTTAAAATTCCAATGACAATTTTTCATTGTTTGCTAATTCCTGCAATTGGTCATTAATAAGGTACTTTCGGTAAAAAATGGCGTGAAAATAATACCAAACATTTGCCTCGAAACCCGGTTCGATAGTTCTATTGATTCTTTTGTGTTGGATTCAAAAAAAAAGACCTTCTTGTTGAAAGTCTTTTTTTTTTGAGGCTGAAAGGGTTTATAATTCAGCTTTTATCTTTTCTGCTATTTCTTTTAATTTTTCTTGGCTCAAACTAAGTTTTGGTTTCGAGAAGTTCATGTCCGAAACCTGATTCATTGGGATGAGGTGAATGTGAGCATGTGGTACTTCTAGTCCAATTACAGCTACACCAACTTTAGTGCAAGGAATTGCCTTTTTAAGTGCGATGGAAATTGTTTTGGCAAATTGCATCAAGCCTTGGTAAAGTGAATCATCCAAGTCGAAAAGGTAATCGACCTCTTTTTTAGGAATAACCAAAATATGTCCTTCCACCAAGGGGAAGACATCGAGGAAGGCAAGGTAATCCTCGGTTTCGGCAATTTTATGGCAAGGAATTTCTCCGGCTACAATTTTGGAAAAGATGCTGGCCATTATTTGCTAATTTCCAATACCTCGAATTTTATCACTCCTGCAGGTACTTTTACATCTACAACTTCGCCTTTTGCTTTTCCGAGTAATCCTTTGGCAACCGGACTTTCAACTGAAATTTTTCCTTCTTTAAAATTGGCCTCTTTTTCCGGTACTATGGAATAAGTAATGGTAGAACCGTTGTTGTGGTTTTTTAATTTTACCACAGTCAACAAGGAAACTTTGCTTAAATCTATTTTGGATGGATCAATCACTTTGGCATTGGCAACTGCATCTTCCAATTTAGAAATTTTAAGTTCCAATAGGCCTTGGGCCTCTTTGGCTGCATCGTATTCAGCATTTTCGCTTAAATCTCCTTTGTCTCTTGCCTCTGCGATTTGTTTTGAAATGCTTGGGCGCTCAAAGGTTTTTAATTGGTGGAGCTCGTCTATCAATTTTTGGAGCCCTTCTTCGGTCATATAGTTCATAGCCTAAACGTTACGGTTGATACATAAAAAGAAGAATCCCGAAAAATTCCGGGATCCTTTGTGAGGTCAAAATTAAAGATTTTTTTAAATAACCAAAAAAACTTGCAAGGAATTAGCTCAATTTAGCTAGGGTGTTTTTTATTCTTTCAATAGCCTTTCTTAAGTTTGCTTCAGAAGTTGCATAGGACAAGCGAATGCAATTAGGTTCTCCAAAGGCATCCCCTGAAACCGTTGCCACATGTCCTTCATGCAATAAAAACATGCAAAGTTCTTCTGCATTTTGAATGGTTTTTCCTTGGTAAGATTTTCCGAAATAGGAAGAAATTTCAGGGAAAAAGTAAAAAGCGCCTTCCGGTTTATTGCACTTTAACCCAGGTATTTCACTTAGAAGTTCAAAACACAAATCACGGCGTTTGTGAAATTCCTTTGTCATGCCTTCGGTTAAAGAAGGAGGTGAATTAAGGGCCGCAATAGCTGCCATTTGACTGATAGTGGAGGTGCCGGAAGTAATTTGACCTTGCATTTTGTCGCAGGCTTTGGCAATCCAAAGTGGAGCACCAATAAAACCTAAACGCCAACCAGTCATGGCATATGCTTTCGATAATCCATTTACAGTAATAACCCTGTTTTTCAATACCTCGCAGCGTCCAATGCTATAGGTCTTTCCGCTGAAATTGATATGTTCATAGATTTCATCCGATAAAACCAATACTCGTTCGTGTTTTGAAACCACTTCAGCAATAGCTTCTAATTCCGATTGGCTGTAAACTGAACCGGTAGGATTGCAAGGGGAACTGAAAATAATCAGTCTGGTTTTTGAGGTAATCGCTTGTTCAATTTGACTTGCGCTAACTTTGAAATCACTTTCAATTCCGGCTTTCACCATCACCGGTGTACCTTCAGCCATTTTTACAATTTCGAGGTAGCTAACCCAGTAGGGTGAAAGGAGAATAACTTCATCTCCTTTGTCAATCAAGGAAAGTACAACGTTGGCAATGCTTTGTTTTGCTCCGGTGCTAACCACAATTTGTTCCGGGCTATAATCCAAATCATTTTCACGTTTGAATTTTTCAGAAACTGCTTTTCTCAATTCCAAAAATCCGGCAATTGGAGGATAATGGGTAATATTTTCATCCAATGCTTTTTTGGCAGCTTCCTTAACGTGATCCGGGGTGTTGAAGTCGGGTTCGCCTAAACTTAAACTAATTACATCAATACCTTGGGCTGTTAACTCACGACTCAACCTAGCCATTGCTAAAGTTTGAGATTCGCTTAGTCTATTAAGCCTTTCAGATACTTTTTCCATTACAGATAAACTAAAATTTCGAGGCAAACGTAGGCAAATTACTCCTTGCAATTGCAAAAAACTGACGAAGGTTTCTTATTCGTACCATTTCAAAAAGGGAAATTATTGTGGAAAGACGGTTAATATTTTATCCTTCGATTGAAGAGTGGGTGTTTTTCATTACCTACCTTTATACCATGGTTCCAAAAGAAGAAAAGTTTAGACTTTATTCTTAGAACCAAACATCCATACTATTGTTATAAGGTGTTTTTTAGTTCCTGTTTATTGTAAACTAGTACAGGTAAAAAATGAATTGTAGCCGGTATATTTTATTAATTAACTTTCCCCAACATTGTCATCAATGAAGCGATTTTTTATACCACTTTGCCTATTCTTTGTCACCCAAAATGCCTGGAGCCAAACCGATTCCGTACCACAATTGATCGTGGTGAAGGATACCCTGGCAGAAATGGAAATTGTAGCCATGAACGCCTATAACGATGGCGTAAAAGCTTATGAGGCCGGGCGAATTAAGGATGCCATTCAGCATTTTGATAAATCAATTTCTTTGAAACCAAGTTTTGAAAAGGCTTGGTTTAATCGGGGAAAAGCGAAAGAAGAAAACAAGGATTATTTGGGTGCCATTGCTGACTATACCAAAGTGTTGGAATTAAATCCTTCAAATGATTTGGCCGTTTTTAGCAGGGGTGAAACCTATTTGAAATCCGGATTGAAAGATGGGGCCATGAAGGATTTTAATACAGCAATCCTATTAAATTCGGAAAATCCCACATATGTTTATTTCAGAGGCGTTTTAAAATTCGAACAAGGCGATCATAAAGCGGCATTAAATGATTTTACTGCCGCCATTCAAGCAGATCCGAACTATGTATATGCCTGGAATGACCGAGGAAGTGTTAAAAGGCAACTAAATGACCTCGAAGGTGCTATTTCGGATTACAACCAATCCATTAAATTGGATCCTAAACTTGCTTTTGCCTATAATAACCTGGGTTCGGCCCTAAGGCAAAAAGGTAAATATGAACTTTCTATTACTGAATTTTCTAATGCCATACGTCTCAAACCGGGGTATAGCGTTGCTTTTAATAACCGGGGCAGTGCCAAGTTTGATCAAGGTGATTATGCCGGTGCCATCGAAGATTTTAACCAAGCATTAAAAATTGACCCTTCCTATGTGATGGCATTGGTTAATAGGGCTGCAGCAAAACATAAAATGAAAGACTACAAAGGATGTATAGAAGATTGTACAAAGGCAATTGAACTTCAAAACACATCGGCCGCAGCTTACTTAAATCGGGGGATTGGTTACGAAATGGATCGAAAACAAGATAAGGCTTGTGAAGACTGGGCCAAGGCTGCATCATTGGGATTGAAAAATGCTCAACAATTTCTTAATGATTGTGACAATAAATCGGATTTGGAAGAAAAATACAAATTGAGGAAATAATGAAAAAGTACACCATAGCACTTTTCCTGATCGGATTAAACCTCGTTTCTTGGGCACAGAATGTTGATTTTACCAAGGAGAATTTTCCTAATGATAAAGATGGTTTGAAGGAGGCGCGTAAAAGCTTCGAACAGGCATCGGATTTGTTTGAAAAAGGAAAAGCGTTTTATTCAAAAGCCATTGAATTGTTTGAAAAAGCTAATTCATTTAATCCAAACAACGCCGAACTTCATTACAAATTAGGTATTTCCTACCTATGGTCAGGTTTTAAATCTAAATGCCTGGTTCATTTCCAAAAGGCCTTTCAATTGAAACCTGATTTTGTTGATATTCATTATTTTCTAGGTAGAGGTTACCACTTGAATTTAGAACTAGATAAGGCCATCACAGAGTATAAACTGTTTCGGGTTGAGATTCAAAATCAGAAAAAATCAGGAGATAAACAATTGGAAGTAAATAAGTTAATCCAGGAATGCGAGTATGGAAAGGTGTATGTCAAAAACCCGGTAAGAGTGTTTATTGATAACTTGGGTGATGTTGTTAATTCCAAATATTCCGACTTTTCACCATTAATTTCCGCCGACGAAAGCATTATGTATTTTACTTCAAAAAGACAGGGTTCCTTAGGAGATCCGGATAGTGAAACCGGGGAATATTTTGAAGATGTATATGTGACCAGAAATGTAAATGGGGTTTGGACTAAACCGGTTAATTTAGGACCGCCCATTAATTCCGATTACCACGATGCAACTGCCGGTTTAAGTGCGGATGGACAGAAATTATACCTATTTGATGGAACAAGCAAAAATGGAGATATCAAATATTCTGAATTAAAAGGGAAAGATTGGGGAAAGATTCGAAATCTGGAAAAGGATATCAACACCAACGAAAGGGAAACTACTGTTTGTCTTAGCCCCGATGAAAATACCTTATTTTTTGTTAGCGAAAGGGAAGATGGCAAAGGTGGAAGGGATATTTGGATTTGTAAGAAAGACAAAAAAGGCAGATGGAATGATGCCTTTAATGCAGGAAGTATTAATACTCCGTATAACGAAGAAGGGGTTTTTATGCATCCGGATGGTAAAACGTTTTATTTCTCAAGTCAAGGTTTTACCAGTATGGGTGGTTACGATATTTTCAAAACAACCTATGATGCCACAACAAATACCTGGACAACTCCGGAGAACTTAGGATACCCGGTTAATACCCCTGACGACGATGTGTTTTTTGTTTTATCTGCCAATAGTAAACATGGCTATTATGCCTCATTTTCAACCAATGGCTATGGGGAAAAGGACTTGCTAAAAATTTCTTTTTTGGGTCCTGAAAAACCGCTGATTTTGTTGAATGAAGATAACCTGATTGCCAGTAAGGCCCAACCCCTTAGCAGCAAGTTCGTTGAACCGATAGTTAAAGTAGAAGCGGTGAAGGTAACCTTATTAAAAGGTATCATTTCTGATCAGTTGACTTTACAACCCGTTGAAGCTGAAATTGATTTGGTTGATAATGTTAAAAATGAAGTAATTGCTACTTTTAAATCCAATGGAAGTTCAGGGAAATACTTGGTATCCTTGCCAAGTGGTAAAAATTATGGGATTGCTGTAAAACATCCCGACTACCTTTTTCATTCCGAAAATTTCGATGTTCCGGCAAATTCCGATTATCAGGAAATTGAAAAAAATATCGCATTGAAAAAGGTGGCAGTTGGAGCCAAAATTATACTTAGAAATATCTTTTTTGACTTCGATAAATCAAGCTTGCGTCCGGAAAGTACAGCTGAATTAGAACGCCTTATTGCTTTGTTAAGTGAATTGTCGCACATGCGTATTGAAATTTCAGGACATACGGATAACAAAGGTTCTGATGAGTACAACCAAAAATTGTCGCAAAGTAGAGCAAAGGCCGTTGTTGATTATCTGGTAGCCCATGGCATAGACGCTAAACGCTTGGAATTTAAAGGGTATGGTGAGGCACAGCCAATTGTGGAAAATGAAACGGAAGAAGGTAGGCAATTAAACCGTCGTACGGAGTTTAAAATATTGGAAAAATAGCCACATGAACGAATGCCTGGTATCTACGCCACTAGGTGATTTATTGCTACAGGAAAATGGGCAAGGATTAGAAAAGGCTTGGTTTGTGGAGAATTACCAAACTCGTTTTTCCGATTCCCAATTTTTAAAAGAAGCTGCACAGCAATTTGTGGAGTATTTCCATGGGAAACGCACCCGGTTTGACATAGCCTTGCATCCAATTGGAACAGATTTCCAAATCAAGGTTTGGAACGAACTTCTGAAAATTCCTTATGGGACTACCATTAGTTATTCAGAACTTGCCAATCGACTGGGCAATCCTAAAACAATTCGGGCAGCTGCATCAGCCAATGGTAAAAATCCCTTGGGAATTATTATACCTTGCCACCGGGTAATTGGCTCCTCCGGTGATTTGGTTGGCTATGCCGGTGGATTACCTCGAAAAAAATGGCTGCTTCGACACGAAGGATTTGATAAACAAGAGACCTTGATTTTTTGAAATTGTTTCTGAAGTAAGTCAAAAACTCTGCTTGAGCTTCATTACTGCCGGTTTCTGCCGGCCCAAATTTAGCCGCATAAATGGGCTTGTTGATTGGGTTAAACAGTATAATTCCTGATTCAGCCTAGGTTTTCCTGTTTGAATTGTAAGAATAACCAAGAAAAAATAACCAAAATCAGTATCATAAATGACTTAAACCCTTTGCCTGTTCAGTAATTATTCTAAGTTTGCATCCGAAAAAATAAATACACTCATGAGTACCATTGCAGGCATTCAAGCCCGTCAAATTCTTGATTCCAGAGGAAATCCAACGGTTGAAGTAGATGTAATAACTGATTCCGGAGCATTTGGGAGGGCCGCTGTGCCTTCGGGTGCTTCTACCGGTAAACATGAAGCTGTTGAATTACGGGATGGAGATAAAGGCCTTTACTTAGGAAAAGGAGTGTTAAATGCAGTAAACCATGTAAACACAGTTATTGCTGAAGAACTTCAAGGATGGCCGGTATTTGACCAAAATGGATTGGATGCCAAAATGTTGGAACTGGATGGCACTGACAATAAAAGTAATTTGGGTGCCAATGCCATTTTAGGTGTTTCCCTGGCTGCTGCTAAGGCTGCTGCTCAAATTTCAGGACAACCTTTGTTTCGGTATGTAGGTGGGGTAAATGCCAATACCTTGCCAATTCCGTTGATGAATATTTTAAACGGTGGAAGTCATGCCGATAATTCCATCGATTTTCAGGAATTTATGATTATGCCGGTTGGCGCAGATCGCTTTTCGGATGCTTTGCGAATGGGAACTGAAGTTTTTCATCATTTGAAAAATGTGTTGAAATCCAAAGGTATGAGCACCAATGTGGGTGATGAAGGTGGTTTTGCTCCAAACCTGAAATCCAATGAAGAAGCTATCGAATCTGTTTTACAAGCCATTGAAAAAGCAGGATATCGCCCGGGTATTGACATTTACATCGCTATGGACGCCGCCTCGTCGGAGTTTTATTTAGAAGATGAAAAGGTGTATCATTTTAAAAAGTCGGATGGACGTAAACTTAGTTCTTCCGAAATGGTAGCCTATTGGAAGGACTGGACCTCCAAATATCCCATCTTATCCATTGAGGATGGATTGTTTGAAGACGATTGGGATGGATGGAAATTGTTGACTCAAACCATAGGCGACCGGGTTCAATTGGTTGGGGATGATTTGTTTGTAACAAATGTTAAACGATTGAAACAAGGTATCGATACTTCCGTTGCAAACTCGATTTTGGTAAAAGTGAATCAGATAGGGTCGTTAACAGAAACAATAGATGCGGTAAGCATGGCTAAAAACGCAAGTTATACGAGCGTTATGAGCCACCGCAGCGGTGAAACAGAGGATACCACTATCGCAGATTTGGCTGTAGCCCTGAACTGTGGTCAAATTAAAACAGGTTCTGCCAGCCGAAGCGATCGGATTGCTAAATACAACCAATTGTTACGTATTGAAGAAATGTTGGGTAACAATGCGGTTTTTCCGGGAAGAAATTTTAAATTCATTAAATAAATAGACATCAAACCCATTTAGTCTAAAGCGTATGGAAGAATTAAAGAGGAAATTTGCAGAGAAGGCCTTGCCAATGGCCGTTGAAACTAAGCAATTTATTAAGGAACATGGAAATGTAGTTATTGGCGATATCACCATCGATAAAGTTTATGGTGGTATGAAAAGTATGATTGGTTTAGTGACTGAAACATCTAAACTGGACCCGGAAGAAGGAATCCGTTTCAGAGGGTATACTATCCCTGAACTAAGAGAAAAATTACCAAAAGCAGTTGGTGGTTTTGAACCTTTGCCCGAAGGTTTATTTCTATTGATGCTATTGGGTGAAATTCCATCGCAAGAAGATGTTTTTGCCTTAAGCAAAGCATTAGCCGACCGCAGCGATGTACCCGATCACGTGTTCAAAACCCTGGATGCATTGCCTATCGATACGCATCCAATGACTCAGTTTAGTATAGGTGTTTTGGCTTGCCGAACCGAAAGTGTATTTTCAGCTCGCTATGATAAAGGTTTGAGTAAGAAAGATTATTGGGATGCAACATTCGAAGATTCCTTGAACCTGATTGCTAAATTACCTCGTATTGCTTCCTACATTTACCGAAGAACGTATAAAAACAATGTGCAAATTGAACCAGATAAATCTTTAGACTGGGCAGCCAATTTTGCTCACATGATGGGATATAATACCCTGGATGTGAAAAGGTTAATGCGTTTGTATTTAACCATTCATGCCGACCACGAAGGAGGTAATGTATCTGCTCATGCTACTCATTTGGTTGGTTCAGCTCTCAGTGATGCCTATTATTCTTTTTCAGCCGGTATGAACGGTCTTGCAGGTCCTTTGCACGGTTTGGCAAATCAGGAAGTGATTAAATGGTTGTTCCAAATGCAGGACGAAATTGGTACCAAAACTCCTTCTAAAGAACAAATTGCCGACTATGTGAAACAAACCTTGGCCAATGGAAAAGTGGTTCCGGGTTATGGCCATGCTGTTTTGCGTAAAACAGACCCTCGCTTTTCTGTTCAACAAGATTTTTATCGCCGTTACATTGGTCAGGACGATTTATGCGAATTGGTTGGCATTGTATATGAAGTGGTTCCGCCTATTTTGGAGGCTACCGGAAAAATTAAAAATCCTTGGCCAAACGTAGATGCTCATTCCGGTGCCTTGTTGGTTCATTATGGAATAACCGAATACGATTTTTATACCGTTCTATTCGGAGTTTCCAGATCATTGGGTGTATTGGCTCAATTGATTTGGGATCGCGCTTTAGGACATCCGATTGAACGTCCAAGTTCGGTTACTACCGAGTGGATGCGCAAAAAAGCCGGATTGTAATCTTTCCTTAATTTTTATAATTAGCCGTTTCCTTTTTTGGGACGGCTTTTTTATTTTTTGGAAACGTAGCTTGGAGGACTCGAATGGGCTGCATCCCTGCTATCGGCTATAGTTTGCGGTGTGCATTTTCTTATTTTCGTATAAAAACCTGTATACTCTGCTTTCTAGTGCATTTGTATTCCGCAAAGCTATTTGCCTCTATCAGGTTTAGGGTAAAATCTGTTTGCTTTCAATCTTTGCTTCATCGGTAAATGTTCGACCATTGCTGTTTTGCAATGCCTTTTGTTAATCCGAAACGAAGTGAACAAATGACAAGCGCGATGGGATGTGGGATGATTTGGGTTAACCCCGAGCTAGTGTTAGTTAGTGCTGAGGTTACATTATGTTAGGGTTAATAGACAAATTTCAGGCTGTAAATTGCTGTATCTGTTGCTGTGTATAGCTTTGACGCATTTGAAAGGTTATGAATAAAAAAAGTGCCTTCATTGTTCCAGCTCAATCCTTAAGAAAAATGG
>JAIBAJ010000104.1 GCA_019695265.1 Bacteroidia bacterium
AACAGGAAAGCCATTCCTTTCGAAACGGCCTTCCATAACACTTAATCAACTATTTTATTCTACTTTAGGTGGGCAACCACCTCTTCTTTTGGAACAAATCCAATATTATTCCAGGTTTCTTGACCTTTTGAATATACTTTCAAAACCGGCAATGCATCTACTTTTAACTCTTTCATAAGTTCAACATTGTCGTCGGCATTGATGCGTATCACTTGAACTGTGGCGGCCATTTCAGTTGAAATTTCATCCAAGTAGGGTTTCATTTTTTTGCAAGGAACACACCAGTCGGCATAAAAATCTACCAAAATAATTTTGTCTGAAGCAAGCATTTTTTGGTAATCAGCCAAAGTCATTCCAGGTTTTTTAACCCCTGTATCGGTTGTTTCGGGTAAATTGGCTGCTCTCCATTTCATCATTCCTCCTGCCATTTCGTAAACTTCTTTGAATCCCATACTCCGCATTTTGCTAGCTGCCGATCCACTTCTTCCACCGCTTAGGCAGTATACTAAAACCGGTTTTGATTTGTCTAAATTGGCAATTTCTTTTTCAAAATTTTCACCATTCCAATTGTAGTTTATTGCATTGGCCAGGTGACCATTCCCAAATTCTTCCGGGGTACGCACATCAATTATTGGTGCATTGGGTAATTCTTTTATTTTATCACTGAACTCTTGCACCTGGAGGTTGGTTTTGATATTTTGGTTCTGTGCATTGGAACATCCGGTAACCAAAATGGCAATGTAAATAAATGCCGAAAGGATTATAAGGCTAAGGTTATGTGAACGATTAAACATGGGTTATAGATTAAGGTAATTTAGAATAAGATTTGTCGAAGCGGGTAAAGAAATTCATCCAGAGTATACGAGAAACCCGGAAGGTTAACGGGGCAAAAACAAGCACCGAAATTCCAATGAAAATGGTGAAATAAAGCAAATCGGTGTGGAATAACAAAGAATCGATGAGCCAGGTAACCATAAACCAACCGGCCATCAGAGCGTAACTAACATACATGGCACCATAAAAAAAGCCGGGCTCTTTTTCATACACATTGCCACAGCAGGAGCAAGTTTTTTCCATGTGGTCGAAATGAGCTAAGTCGTACGGGTTGGGATTAGTAAATACTTTACCTTGATGGCATTTTGGACAGGTATTGGTAAAGATGGAATAGAAAATTTCAGGGATTAGCATATATTATTGGTTTTGGGCAATGATTTGTTCGAGTGTATGAGCCGGTACAACTCCGGATTGCCTCCATTTGATTTGCTTGTTTTTAAATAGTATCAGGGTTGGTACACCTTGAATTTGAAACGCATTGGCTGCATGTGGATTTTTATCTACATCAATTTTAATAATAGTAGCCTTATCTCCAACTTTGGATTTAAGATCATCTAAAATAGGTGCCATCATTTTACAAGGTCCACACCACTCAGCCGAAAAGTCGACCAATACCGGTTTGTCGGAGGCAATTAATTCGGCGAAACTAGTTGGTTTTGTTGTTGTTTCCATGGTTTTTGTGCTTAATTTCTTGATATTCTACTTCCAAGCTATCGATATCCTGTACCCGGTTGTTTGATTGGCTAGGTGTGGCGCAGTTTCCAACAGCACAGCCAAAACCAAAAATTCCCATGGCAGCGAAATATGTTCCGAACAGGGCAGCCACCCAATTTCTTTCCATGATACTCACTACCACCAGGTAGCTACCCAATCCGGCGTAAATCCAACGCGTTATGGTCCAGGTTCGAAGTGTTTCAAACATACTTTAGTGGTTTAAATAAGCGGAATACATCCAAACCAGTTTCTCCTGCTCCCGGATGTAATCACTCATTAAGGCATTGGTTCCTTCGTCGTTTGCTTGGTTCGAAAGATCCAATAACTCTCGTTGTTTAATTAATAAAATTTGAAAAGAGTCTAAAACTAAGGCCACAGAGGGCTTTGGTTCCGACACGTTTTTGGCAGGCTTGATGCTGGAAGCTTCCAAATAATCCTGAAAAGTATGAGTTGGTACGCCGCCCAAAGTCAATATGCGTTCGGCTAACTCATCCACCTTCAGCAACAAGTTGGTGTAAAGTTCTTCGAATTTCAAATGAAGCTCGAAGAACTTTTCACCTTTGATATTCCAGTGTAAACCCCTGGTGTTTTGATAAAAAAGCATGTAATTGGCCAGCAAAGAATTGAGTTTTTCAATGAGCTCTAAACTTTGCTCAGGATCCAATCCGATTTGATTATAGTTTTTCATAGTTTATGGAGTTACAACAATAGTAGGCACCATGCTAACTTTCGCTTTTACGGAGTTGGAAATCAAGCAAGCCGCTTCCGATTTTAATAAGATGCGTTCTGCTTTTTCCCGGTCTTTTTCATCCGAAATGGTAACAGTAGGTTCTAGAATTACTTCACTCATCATAAATTTACCATCTACCTGCTCCAGTTTGCCTTTGGATTTGCATGCAAAGTTACGGAATTCCAATCTTGAGTTTTCAGCGATAGCTAAGAAGGTTGTCATTAAACAACTGGAAACAGCTGCGGTAAATAGGTGTTCAGGCGACCATATGCCGGGTACTCCATTCGGAAATTGAGGTGGAGTGGCAACGTCGACACATAAGTCGTTGCCGGCTTGTTCATTTAATTCCGGAGAACACATGCTGCCAACGCGGCCGTGATTCCAGTTTATGTTTACATTATAATAGTGGGGTTCCATGATCTAAATTTTGCTTTGAAGGCTTGCCCAGGAGCCGCCATTATAAACCTCCTTGAAGCCGTTCGATGTTAAAATACTTTTGGCAGATGCGCTGCGCATTCCGGAGGCACAGCAAGTTATAATTGGTTTGTCTTTTTTTAGTTTGGAAAGGTTATTGCCCAACACCTGAACCGGAATGTTGACGGAGCCTCGTATATGTCCACTTTGAAATTCGTTCTTGGTCCGAACATCCAAAATGATAGCTCCTTGTTGCATCAACTCTTGGTAATTGACCGATGGGCCCATCCCAAACAATTTTTTAATTAAATTAATCATATCTGTTTTTCTGAAATTATATTTGAATCCAACTGCCTCCGTTTTCGCAGTCGATTCCTAAACTTTTAACATAAGCTGTTGCCTGTCCGCTGCGGTTGCCGCTGGCACAGCAAAAAATAATGGGTTGCAACGATTTAATCTCATCAATACGTTCGCGAATTTCGTTCAATGGAATGTTGATGCTTCCCGGTGCATTTCCTCCAAAAAACTCTTGTGGAGTGCGCACATCAATAATGGTTGTTTTGGTACTCATATGAATTGTTTTTATTTTATTTTTTTTCTTTGGTATCTAAGCCAAATGGAAGATACAATGGACAGAAACCAACCAGGCTGGTTAATACAAAAATTGCGGCTAACACCCCTAATCCGAGGACAATTTGTCCGGAAATAGTTCCTGTGAAATAAAGAATTGCTACGACAATTGCCACCACTAAGCGGAGGATTTTGTCCAGGGTTCCCATGTTCTGTTTCATAACTTTAAGTTTTAGTGATTAAATGTGGGTCAAAGATCGGGAACCTCACTAAAACAGATAGTAACCTTTGTTACATATCGCTCAACAATTTTATTTGATGCCGGTATAACAGCAACTTTTTCTCATTCTCTAACTTCTTCAAAAGCCTTGATACCACTACTCTGGAGGTGGCTAACTCCTGTGCAATTTGCTCGTGCGAAAGATTAATCAACGAAGAAGAAGTGGCCTTGCTTTTGTCTTTTAAATAATGCACCAGGCGCTCGTCTAATTTCTGAAAGGCAATTTGGTCAATCGATCGAAGCAGTTCATTGAAGCGGTTTCGGATGGTTTTCATTACAAAACTCTTCCAGGTTGGATATTTCACCAACCATTGATCCATAAAATGAATGGGAATGGCCAATAAATGAACTTCCTCCTCCGCAACGGCTCTTATTTCGCTGGGGTATTGTTGCATGCAGCAGGTAAATGTCATGGCACAACTTTCCGAAGAATTTACATAATAAAGCAATAATTCATGTCCCTGGTCATCAATACGTGAAACCTTGATAATCCCCGAAAGTACTACCGGAATTACCGTAACCATTTGTCCGGCATCCAAAATAACTCCTCCTTCCGGAATGGTCATTTCGCGCGAATTAGTCATAATTTCCTCTATCAATCCGGGTTCAAACAATTGGGTAAAGCTGGCAGGTACTGGCATGTGAGACAAAAATTTTGGTTGCAAGTTTAAAGCATATTGGCTTCGTGTGGATAAGGGTTCGGGTTTTCTATTCAGAAACCGTTTTATTTTTTTTAGGATAATTTGGCGGGTCCCCTTACGCCAACCGGATTTGGTGCATAAAAACAAAGGAAGTGCCTGGCGCAAGGGTCGCGCTTTCGCTAATACCCCTTGGCCTCGTTTGATATAGTATTCATGGCCAAGGGGGTATCACGCTCTTTCGCTACCCGGGGTGCAAACCCAAACGGCATTAAACTTTCCTGAGGTGTGGTGTAAACCCATAGTAGCTGATTGAATTCGGATATCGGGTTGGGAAAGTGCTGTAGATTGGGCTTGCACCCCGGGCAACGATAGAGCCAAGTAGCCCACAGGACACCGACGGCGTTAGCCTAGGGGGACGAGGACTACAGGCGATAGCGTGACCCGAACGCCTATTGCACCTACCGACGAAGACCAAAACCTGTTGGTGGCGGAAGGGGGCCCGCCAAATTTTTAAAATAGAACATCAAACGTTAATTAAACACCTGGGGAGGTTTAGCCTTCTATCTTTGCAGCAAATCTATGAAGAAGTGGAAGGACAATTGATATTTCAAAGTTTTGGAGCCTGCGGGACTGTTACCGGGTCGAAACACTTAATTATTACACCCAAAGGAAATCGGATTTTATTGGATTGTGGCTTGTTTCAAGGGCATAACAAGGACAAAGAAGACCTGAACCGACATTTTGGTTTCGACCCAAGAATGATGGATATGGTGGTTTTATCGCATGCTCATATTGACCACTCCGGATTGCTGCCCCGCCTGGTGAAAGAAGGGTTTTGCGGGAAAATTTATGCTACTCCTGCTACCATTTCGCTTTGCAGGATCATGCTGGCCGATTCTGCTCACATTCAAACGGATGATCTAAAATACATTAACAAGCGCAGACGTGCCGAAAACAAAGAGGAAATTGAACCCTTGTACGATGCCGACGATGTAGAAGCTTGCCTGGAATTGTTTGTGCCTCTGCCTTATAATACCCCTTTGGATATTGCCGACGACACTGTTTTGGAGTATACCGATGCCGGACATTTGCTGGGAAGTGCTGCCGCCCACCTAAGCATTGATACCCCTCAGGGAACGAAAAGAATAACCTACACCGGAGATATTGGAAGGTTTAACACTCCTATTTTGAAGGATCCGGCACCCTTTGCACCCTGCGATTACCTGATTTGCGAAAGTACCTATGGGAATCGCTTACACGAAAGTTTGCCCGAAGCAGAAAAGCATATTTTAGGGATAATTGAGCGGGTTTGTATTGAAAACAGGGGCAAATTAATTATTCCGGCGTTTAGTGTAGGCCGAACTCAAACCCTTATTTATGCCTTGGATAAACTGCAAAAAGTCGGTGCATTGCCCGATATTCCGGTTTATGTTGATAGTCCGCTCTCCTACAAAGCCACCGAAGTAATGCGTAACCACAGTGAGTGCTTTAATGATGAAATTTTGGCCTATATGAAAAGGGACGATAATCCTTTTCATTTCAAGAACTTAACTTACATTACCGACGCTGAAGACAGCAAAGCCTTGAACAAGAAGGAGGGGCCTTGTATAATTGTTTCGGCATCCGGAATGGCCGAGGCCGGACGGGTAAAACACCATATTAAGAACAACTTAGAAGATCCGAAAAATGCCATTATGTTGATTGGGTATTGCACTCCCGATAGTTTGGGTGGGCGACTAAGAGATGGGCATCGGGAGGTTAAGATTTTTGGAGAAATGTTTGAGGTAAAAGCTCATATCTACAATTTTGAAAGCTATAGTTCCCATGCCGATTATGAAGGAGTTTTTAGGTATTTAAGCTGTGTGGAAAAGGAAAAGATTCAGGAGATTTTTTTGGTGCACGGGGAGGAGCAGACGGTTTTGGAATTTAAGGAAAAGTTTATGGAGCGTGGATTTGGGAAGGTAAGCATTCCGCATCGGAAGGAGATGTTTGTATTAAATTAGGGCTTGCCTTTTCGAAATTAACCTTTGTTAATTGCGGGTTGAATGGAGGGGTGGATATTTGCAGCGTAAAAACAAACAAAATCCACAACGATGAAAAAGGCCTTACAACATTCAAATTCATTAACCAGCATTTTATTGGGCATTACCTGGGTTTGCCTTTGCTTGTTGGTATTTACACAGATAGGATAGTTTTCTGTCCGGAAAGGATAGGGATTTTTTCTGGAAGGACAGGAAATCAAATTGGCGAGTTGAAAAGCTCGCCTTTTTTTTGCCCTAAACCCGACAAATTCAAATGGCGAACCTAGACTTTTTATCCCAACGGTTTGGGAGAATTATACCAATTTTAATTTATAAATAGTCCAAAGGATTTTTATAAATTTATACCGAGAGGAAAAATAATATGATTCCAGTTCGCTTAGGCCTCCTGGAATCATTTATTTTTATCCTCGGCATTTTCAAAATTGGTAAGTACCGAGGATACAAAATGTTATACCAATGTTATTTGAGAAATAGTCCCAAACTATTTCGAAAATTACAGAGGTAAATGCCGATGCAAAAGCTGTTTAGACCAATTATGGCTTAGCCTATTTGGTCTATTACAGATTTGCAATCGGTGTTTGTCCGATTTTTTCAAGAAAATTTAAGTATAAAATTGGACTATACATTTTGTCCATTCGGTAATAGCCCAAAATGCATTTTTAAAAGTACAGGGCTAAATGCCGATACACAAACTGTTTTGGCAAATGATGGTCAAGCATAGTTGGAGAAGAGCCGCTTGGCAATCGGTTTTACCCAAATCAATAAATAGGATAGGATTTGGAACAAAAAAAAGCCTGCCCCGGTGAAGGAGCAGGCTTTCCCCATTTATATAACCATTAAAACTACAACTTCACAATCCTTTTCACGATGCTAGTGTTTTCGGTTGCAACTTTAACTGAGTAGATACCGGCAGCTAAAGATTGAACTGGGAGTACGATGGTATTTTGTCCTTTGTTGGCTTTAACCACTTGGCTATTAACCACCATTCCTGACATATTTACGATTTGAACGCTAAGGTCTCCATCGATTTTAGAATTCAGATTCAATTGAACAGATTCTTTGGCAGGATTTGGGAACAAATCGGTCATTTCCACCATAGCTGGAGCTTTTTCGATTCCGGTTGTAACCCCGTCGCTGTTGATTACAACTTCCACGTTGGAAACGGAGGTGTTGCCCGGTTCGATGGTAACGATTACCGGAGTGGTTGGCAACCCAAGAACTTCGGTATACACTTGGTAGGTTCCGTAAGGTAGATTAGGGAAGGCGAATGCTCCGTCGGTACCGGTAATTTCATAAGCAAAAGCTTGGTTGCTCATGTTTAGGATCATTACCTGTGCTTGGTTGATAGGGTCGCCTGGGCCTTCGGTTTTGTTGGCACCTTGGCTAACCAATCCGCCGATGAAACCTGGTCCGCCAGGGTTGTTTCCACCAATTAAATCAATAATTAAGTAAGAGTTTGAGGTCGAGTTAACAGTAACGGCACTTGACCAGAACAGGCTATTGCCGTAGTAAGTAGGCAGGAAGTTAGCAAAATCGCCTGAAGTTGAATTCAGAGCTGCTTTCACCAAATAGTTTCCGGCACTTAGACCGTCAAAATGGAAGTAACCATTGGAGTCAGCAACAGCGTCAACCAGGTTTAAGGCTAAGCCCAGGTTGGTTGAATCAACTGAAATAAGGTAAATGGTAGCATCGGTAACATTCATGGAATCAGCCATTACCGATCCGTAGATTGAGAAAGTGGTTGGAGCACCTCCGGCAGTAACCTGAGAGCAGTAGGAGTTTTGACAACCATTGGCTCCATATACGGTTAAACAAACAGTGTATACACCGGCAGCACTGTAAGCATGTCCGGGGTTAGCCATGGTAGAAGAACTTCCGTCGCCGAAAGACCACAAATATTGGGCATTAGGGCTGGTGTATGAAGTAAACAATACTTCCAGGTTGTTAACCGGGGCTTGAGTAGCGGTGAAATAAGCGTAGCAAGAATCGGTTTGGATAACAGAATCAGAAACAAAAATGTATTGACAAACAGTGTTTTGGCAACCGGCATTGTCATAGATTGTCAAACAAACGTAAGCGGTATCATACTGACCTGAAACTGAAAAGGTGTGAGTAGGATCTCCGGTAGATGCACCGGTACCATCACCAAAACTCCAGTTGTAGAAGTATTGGTTGGTAGGTGAAGAAGATGTTTGTTGGAAAGCAATGGTATTGTTGTTTACATAATTGTAGGTGAAAGAAGCCTGACAGGTAGGGTTTACTACGGAATCATTTACCACGATAGTTTGGCACCATTGGCCTGTACAAGAATCAATCGGATTGAAAACACTTAAACAAACAGAATAGGTTCCATTGGCAAAATAATGGCTAGGGTAAGGGCTGTTGGAGGTTGCTCCATTGTCGCCAAAATCCCAGAAATATTGCAAGTTTGCACTGGTGTTGGTTGGAATAAAGTAAATTACATTGGCTGTGCTGTCATAGGAAGTAAAGCTGGCATTGCAACCACTGCTGGTATTTGGAATAGGGTAAATTAACTGGCAGGTGGTGCTTTGGCAACCGGTACTGTTGTAAATGGTTAAGCAAACCTGAAAGCTATCGTAAGGAGTTCCCGTAAAGGTATGTACAGGGTCTCCGGTTGAAGCAACGCTGCCATCACCAAATGACCAATCGTAGAAGTATCCGCTTCCGGACGTTTGTTGAAAATGAGTTTCACCGGTGTTGGAAGTAGAGTAAATGAATGAAGCAGTGCAAGAATTAGCAACCGGGTCGCAACTTAAACTAAAGTCGCGGTTAACTTGGGTAGTGGTACCCTGGTTGTTTTGAACTTGTCCGCTGGTAATGGTTCCGCAAGCCATAACCGAAACCGTATAAACTACGTTTGGTCCTGGCACTGCGCCGCCCGGAATTCCGAAAAAGTAGTATCCATTGGAATCGGTGTAGGTACAATCGTAATAATTAAAGGTTGATTGGGCCGTTGAATCGGTTGCTACGCAAACCTGAACATTTCCGGCGGGGCCATTGAGCCCGGAAACTGTACCCGTAAGGTAGAAATTACCTTGGGCCATTGCACTATAGCATCCCGCTATAAATGCAATCAGTAGGGTTAATTTGTTTTTCATGTCGTTTATTTTTAAAAGGTTGACGATGCAAATGTGCAACTGTATTTCCAAATAAAAAGTCTGTTTTGGGTAATTTCTTACTCGTTCAAAATTTGGTTTTTTTATTACTTTTACCATTTAAGTCTTAAATAGCAACGGTTTTGAAAATTTAAATCTTACATTTAAATTTGCGAAAAACATTTAAAAAGTGGGAAAAGAGGGCTGTTAAAATCTTGACAAATCCCTTATTTTTTGGAAAAAGATTAAAAACTAAGTTTGCAACATGCTTGAAAGCCTATCCATAAAGAACTTTGCCATTATTGATGATTTGGTAGTGAAGTTTTCGTCGGGATTTAATGTAATTACCGGTGAAACAGGAGCAGGAAAATCAATAATGGTGCAGGCTTTGGGGTTAACATTAGGCGAACGTGCCGATAGTTCATCCTTGCGTGATAAGAGTCAGAAATGTGTGGTAGAGTTGGAGGTTAATTTGGAGAAGTTAGCCCCACATTCCTTTTTTACCCATCATGATTTGGATTATTCCAATCACACCGTGGTGCGCAGAGAGATTAATTCGGAGGGTAAATCCAGAGCATTTATTAATGATACTCCGGTGAACCTATCAGTATTAAAGGAGTTTTCGCACCTGATTGTAGACTTACATTCCCAGCATCAAAATCTGGATGCGGCCGATGCAGCATTTAGGCTACACGCTTTGGATCGATTTGCCGGAAATGGTCAACAAGTGATGGCGGTTCAAAATGCATTCAAGCAGTTTGCAGCTCAGCGAAGTGAATTAGAAAATCTAAAACAAAAGGAGTCGGATTTAAAAAAGAACCTGGACTTTAACCAATTTCAATGGCAGGAATTAAGTGAGGCCAATTTAAGAGAGGGAATGATGGAGGAATTGGAGAGTGAACAACGTAGATTAGAGAATACAGGAGAAATAAAAAACCTTTTAGCCGGAACATTACAAGCTTTTGAGGCAGGTGAGTTTGCCTTGCTTTCACAATTAAGTTCTGTAAAAGGTTTATTGTCAAGTCTGGTTCGATTGGATGGAAACACTCAGCCTTATTTAGACAGGGCTGTTTCTTCCTTGGTAGAATTGAAGGATTTGTCGCAGGAGTTGGACCGGTATGCCGAAGGTATTACGGATAATCCGCAGCGTTTGGAAGAAGTTAATTCCATCTTGGATAAGGTATATCGATTGTTGCGCAAACATAACCTGCAACAGGTAGAACAGCTAATTGCCTTGAAACAGGAATTAGAGCTAAGCATTGATCAGGCTGAGAACTTTGACGCTGAAATTGCAAAAGCACAAACAGAGTTGAATCGGCTGTTGGGTGTTTATGGCGAAGCTGCCGCTGAATTAAGCCAAACCAGGAAACGGGCAGCCAAGGATTTCTCAACCATTGTTTCGAAACAGTTAATTGCTTTGGCTATGCCAAATGCTGTTTTTGAAATACAATTAAATGCAGTTACCGAACCCGGACCAAATGGGCAAGATGCGGTGGTTTGGATGTTTAGTTCCAACAAGGGTTCGGAGTTAAAGGATGCAGCTAAATCAGCCTCCGGTGGGGAGTTGTCGAGGTTAATGTTGGCAATCAAAGGTAGTTTAGCACAAAAAGCCGAACTGCCCAGCCTCATTTTGGATGAAATTGATACCGGTGTTTCCGGGGAGGTTGCGGCCAAAATTGCCAACCTTATGAAGGGTATAGCGCAAAATATGCAGGTTGTAGCTATTACCCATTTGCCCCAGGTGGCCGCCAGGGCTCATCATCATTTGTTTGTGTTTAAGGGCGATTTGAAAGGGAAAACTACCACCCAAATTAAGGTTTTGGATGTTGAGGAACGGGTTAATGCAGTAGCAGCTATGCTCAGTGATGGAAATATTTCCTTACCTGCCCTGGAGAATGCCCGTGCTTTAATTGATGCCTAAGCCAAACTTTCTAAAAAAGTGGAGCTAATAAGGCTAGTTCTCTTATATTTACGGCATGCCACGTTTTTATATTTTTTTGTTGGTAATTGCAAGTGTTTCCGGCGCTTTGGCCGGTAATCCATTAAAATTCAAAGTAGATTTAGCTCATTATACCAATGATCAGCTTGCTGTTGAATTAATTACCCCGGTTTTTGCTGAATCAAGCGTTACTTATTCTTTTCCAAGAATGGTTCCGGGAACTTATAAGGTATATGATTTTGGACGTTTTATTCAGGATTTCAAGGCTTTTGACGCCGAGGGGAAGTCCTTGGAAGTTTCTCATCCCAATGCCTGCGATTGGGTTATTTCTAATGCCACTGCTTTACGCCGAATCGAATACCTGGTTAATGATACCTGGGATGCGGATACTACAAATTTTGTATTTGAACCTGCCGGAACCAATTTTCAAAAAGATACCAATTTGGTGCTCAATACGCATGGTTTGTTCGGTTACTTTCAAGGTAAAACGGAATCGCCATATGAAATAACTATTCAAAAACCAGGTTCTTTTTATGGAGCCACTAGCTTAATTGCCCTAAAAACCTCTGCAGAGGAGGATGTTTTTACTACCTCCAGATACAATGATCTGGTTGATGCACCTCTGATGTATTGCCATCCCGATACTACCGTGCTGAAAATTGGCGGAGCACAAATACTCATCTCCGTGTATAGCCCCAACAGAAAAGTTAGTTCCAGGTTTATCGGTTACCAAATTAGGTCTATTTTAGAAGCTGCTAAGGACTATTTGGGCGGACAATTGCCCATTCAAAAGTATGCCTTTATGATTTACTTGTTTGATGGATTGAGTGGATCAGGTTCGGCAGGTGCCTTGGAGCATAGTTATAGCAGCATGTATTTTTTACCTGAGCAGGATAGTTTAAGCATCAGTCAAACAGTTCGCGATGTGGCTGCGCATGAGTTTTACCATATCATTACCCCGCTGAATATTCATTCCGAAGAAATAGGGAATTTCGATTTTGCTAATCCCAGAATGAGTAGGCATTTATGGTTGTATGAAGGGGTAACAGAATATACAGCACATTTTGTACAACTTAGGCAAATGCTAAAGTCGGAAAAGGAATTTATGGAAGAGATGCAGAAGAAAATCAGGGTTTCCAGGAAGTACTTTAATGACACTTTGCCATTTACTGAAATGAGTTTGGGGTGTTTGGATAAGTATGAAAATCAGTATCAAAATGTATATGAAAAGGGAGCATTGATAGGTCTTTGTTTGGATATTAAGCTCAGGCAGTTGTCGAATGGTTTAAAAGGGTTGCAGGATGTAGTGAATTTGCTGGCCCAGAAATATCCTAAGGATAAATCTTTCAAAGACCCTGATTTGATTCCTGAAATAGAGGCCATGACTTTTCCGGAAATTGGACAGTTTTTCAGAAAGTATGTGGAAGGAAAATTACCCTTGCCTTTTGAGGAGGTTTTTTCTGCCATTGGCTATGTATATCGTGCCAGGGAATATTCAAAAGATTTTTCGTTTGGGAGTTTACGGATGATAGTAAATTCCGAAAATAGAAGGCTGATTGTTTATGATATTGAAGATATGGATGAATTTGGAAAATTGCTTGGGTTTCAAGTAGGCGATCAAATTTTGGCAATCAACGGGAAAAGTTTGAACCAAAGCAATTTTAGGGAAGTGAAGACCAATTGGTATAATTCGGTGAAGGAAGGCGATATTTTTAAGGTTAAGGTAAACCGAATGAATGAAAATGGGCATTACCGCAGGAAAATGCTGAAGGCAAGGGCAATACGGGTACAATTGGTTAGGGAAGATGTGTTAGAGAAGTCGAACAACTTAACCCCGGAGCAAATTCAAATGCTTCAATGGTGGAAAGGAAAAGGGTAGCGTTTGGCATCCCCTGTTTGATGAAAATTGGTTTCCTTTTAGTCTAAAGTTTCAAGTTCAATTTGGGTTTAAATACCTGGTATGCGGGCCCCCTCCGCCCAACTAGTTTTTGTATCAACCCCGAAACAACCTGCACGGGCGTTCGGGTCACGCTATCGGCTGTAGTCCGGGCCAACTCCGCTCAACCGCTGCGTTGGTCCGGAGCTACTTGCCTCTATCGT
>JAIBAJ010000105.1 GCA_019695265.1 Bacteroidia bacterium
ATTATGGAAATTACCATCAGTTTACCTCAAACAGGTAAAACTTTGACCAAAACACTACTTCTAACAGATGAACAAAGGCAATTAAATACCATTTTTGATTTTGGGTGTTAAAACGCGGAAGTCAGGAAAAATTGGCCTAAAAACTTGTCTCCTCGGCCTTGTTATAATATTCCAAATTCCCTTGAACTTTTATCCTTATTGAATTAGTAATTTTTTCGTTAGACAGAAATTCAGCATCAGCTTCGTTGTCTGCGGTTTGCAATATTTATGTATACAGTTTCACCTTGTCGCTTTGCATCTGCTGTATTTCTGACTTTTTCAATTGACCCTAGTTTGTTGAGGTATTAAACCTTGCTTCGAATCATGGGCAATAATAGGTTTCCAAATATGGACGGAATACCATTCTAACCCATCATGCTTCAGGACTTAAGAAGGTTTGGCGAAAAGGAATAAATAAAAAGTACTTCTTGCAGTGTGAAAATAGATACCGTTAATAGTTGGGACAGTAATTACTTAAAGAGGTTGCACCCCGGGCAACGATTGAAGCAAGTAGCCCACAGGAGCACGCGGCGCTAGCCAAGTGCGACGAGGACTACAGCTGAAAGCGTGACCCGAAGCCTTTGCACCTGCCTGGAAGTTTGGTGAAAACCGGTAGGCGAAGGGGGCCCGCATACCAATTAAAAATAGTACTAATCAATCGAATTATAAAGTTCAAAAACTTACCTTTGCCTTATGAGTAACGCTAGTTTTCAGCAGTATTCCAAGCAGGATTGGATGAACCGTTTTACCAAGGAATTGAAGGACGCCCACGTGGACGATTTAATAAAAAGAAATCCTGCAGAAGAACTGAGTTTGTTTCCGTATTTTGTTGAAGGTGAGTCTGTTAACCATGATATTTCCGGTTTGTTACCTGACAAAACAGAAGGTGGTTGGGAACAGGTTTTTCCGGTTTACCCCAACACCAGGAATGAACAAATTTTAGAGGCTTTAAATTTTGGTGCAAATTGCTTGTATATAGAAGAAGTTTCTCCGAATTTGATGCAGCAATTAAAAGGAGTTCAATTGGCTTATATACAAACCCATTTTTTTGTTAGAGATATAGAAAAGTTGCATGAATTACATTTGTTTTTAACTCAAAGCAATCAGTTGGATTTTCAAGGGTCGGTTAGTATTTCCAATCCAAATTTATGGGAAGAGGCCAATCGCTTGTTTCCTATTCATTCTACCTTGGAAGTAAATTGTTTGCCTTATCATTTGGAAGGGGCTAATGTGGTTTTGGAATTAGCCATTGCCTTGGCAAGTGGGAAAGAAAAAAATCAAGGAATCCGGTGTTTGCCTCGATTCAGGTTTGGGATTTCAACCGATTATTTTCTGGAGATAGCCAAAATCAGGGCGTTTCGATTGGCATGGGCTAATTTGGCAGGCGCTATTCATTGCAATAATTTGGTTTGGATTCAATCGGAAACATCGGAACGTGAATCGGCACAAGTTGATACGGATACCAATTTATTAAGACTTACCACCATGACTATGTCGGCCATCTCAGGAACGGCAGATTCGGTTGTTGTTCATCCACACGATTCAGGTGCGTTAAATGGACAAAGGTTGGCATTGAATATTCAGAATTTGTTAAGAGAAGAAGGAAATTTTGCCTCGGTAAATGATCCGGGTTATGGTGCCTATTACGTTGAGCAATTAACAGATTTGGTTTTAAAAATGACTTGGGAAAAGTTTTTATGGATAGAAGAGTTAGGAGGGATGAAATCGGCCTTGGATTCGGGAAAGATTCATCAAGAGATGCAACGATTAAATGCTATTCGAAACCAAGCATTGCAGGAAGGTAAAGTAGTTAAGATTGGTGTAAATAAATACCTGGCAAAAGCTAAAAATTAATGGGTATCAGTTGGTTTTCAGAGACACAAACAATGGTTTCATTGCTTTCAGGCTCAATGGCGAAACCTCCGGTAAAGTGACCAAAACTGGGCAGGATGGTTTGATTTTTGCCAAAATAAAAACATGGTAAACGAAGGTGTTGCCGTCCTTTTCCATAAAGATTAAAACAAGGATGCAGGTGGCCGGAGATGACATAGGCTTGTTGGGGATGGGCAACGGTCAATGGACTATGTCTCAAGCAAATGGATTGGTCCAAATATTCCTCCGGGTAAGTTTCCAAATTCGCTTGTTGATACAGGGAGGCTGGTAAAACATCGTGATTTCCTAGAACGATAGCCATTTCCAGGTTTGCATGGCTGTTTCTCCATTGACAAAAAAGTTCCCATTCGGAATTGTAATCAGAATGAAAGAGATCGCCCAGAAAAAAGAGTTTAATGGGGGAAGATTCTTGAATAAGTTCATCCAGTATTTGAAAATTTCGATTAATTCCTTGTGCAGGAATAGGGATTCCGGCTTTACGGAAATGAGAGATTTTGCCTAGGTGGACATCTGCAACCAGAAGAAATTTTTTTTCGGTCCAAAACAAGGCTTTCTGCGGAAATACCCGGAAATTCTGATTGTTTAAGGTAATGTTCACCCGGTCAAAGTTAGGAATTAGGATTTTTGGGTTTGACGGTTAGGCTTATTTGTTTTTGGATTCTCCTCAAATTGCTTTATCATTTTGGCGATTCTATCATCCAGTTTCTCAGAACTTAATTGGTCTCTCATTCGATCCACCATAATTGGGAAGGCAAAGGGGCTGGGTTTTTCCGGAAATGTGAATTTAAATTCCTGTTTTTGAATGCGTTGTAACGCATTTCTTAATCTTACTTCTTCCAATTGTTGATCCAAAGCTTCCTGAAAGGCTTGTTTAAAAAGTAAGTTATCAGGTTCGTGCTCCAGGAATACATCAAAAAGTAAAGCTGTTGATGTTTGCAAATGTTTGGTAGTTCGCATTCGACCCGGAAATCCTTGGAATATCAGACCCGAAATGGATGCAATTTCCCTGAATTTACGTTTGGCTAGCTCAATGGAATTAACGCTTTGCTGTATGTCGTCTAAGAGGTAATTTGTTGAAAAAAGATCATAGGTTTCCAGCAATTCTTTTAGGTTGAAAGCGGTGTCAGAAAGCAATTCGAAGCCGTAGTCGTTCATGGCCATTGAAAAGCTGATAGGTTGAATTTGACTGATTCGAAAAGCTAGTAATGCAACCATTCCTTCATGGACTAATCGTCCTTCGAATGGGAAAACAAAGGCATGGTAACCTTCCTTGGTTTGTACCTGTTCAATGAGCAATTGTTGGTTGGAAGGAATGGCAGAACGTTGCTGTTGCAGAAGCATCAACGGTTTCAACTTTATGATTTCCGGTTCTGTATTGTGTGGGTTTAAGGCGTTTTCAACCTGGGTTCGAATTACCGATGAAAGTTGGGATGAGAGTGGAATTCGACCACCTAACCAACTGGGAACACTAGCTTTATCTTTATTCGTTTTCCTCACCGTTGCTGTTAATCCCCTGCTTTGAATAAATTCTAAATTCATACCGGCAAAAGCAAAAACATCACTGGGCTTTAATCTGGAAATAAAGTATTCCTCCACTGTTCCAAGGTATTTACCGCCTATAGTTTGAATTTTCATAGAGGCTTCGGAGAGAATGGTTCCCATACTTAAGCGATGGCGCATGGCTATTCTTCGGTCGTTGACCCGGTAAACGCCGTCGATTATTTCAACTTTTTTGAATTCATCGTAAGCATGTAAGGATTGTCCGCCAGTAGTTATAAACTGTAACATCCATTCCCATTCTTTCCGGTTTAGGTATTGAAAAGCATGAGTTTGCAGAATTTGATTAAACAGTTCATGCTCTCTAAATCCTTCACCTACGGCCAGGGTAACCAAGTATTGAATCAGCACATCGAAGGATTGAACATAGGGTATTCGTTCTTCCAATTGGTTGGTTTTAATTCCTATTCGGAGGGAAACCGCCTCGATCAGTTCGAGGGAATGGGTTGGTACAAAATAGATTTTACTGGTCTCTCCCGGACGGTGTCCACTTCGCCCGGCGCGTTGTATAAATCGGGAAATGCTTTTAGGGCTACCCACTTGAATAACAGTTTCCACCGGTCTGAAATCGACCCCTAAATCTAAGCTGGAAGTACAAATTACCAACTTTAGTTTTTCTTTATGCAGATTTTCTTCTACCCAAATTCTAATTTCTTTATCCAAGGAACCATGATGCAATGCTACCAAGCCGGCAAGTTCGGGGTATTTCTCGGCTATGTAGCGATACCAAATTTCTGTTTGAGATCGGGTATTGGTAAAGAGTAGGGTAGTGGTGCTGTTAAAGACCAAAGGCATTACCTTATCCAACAGATTAATGCCTAAATGTCCGGCCCAGGGTAATTGTTCTACTTCATCGGGCAATACGGATTCGACCAGTATTTCCTTTGATAAATTGGAACGGATAATGGTGGATTTTCCTTCAGGGAAGTGAGGCCCAACCAACACAGATAATGCTTGTTCCAGGTTGCCAATGGTGGCGGAAATTCCCCAAATTTTCAAATTTGAAACCAGATTCTTCAAGCGATTTATTCCCAGTTCTGTTTGAACACCTCTTTTACTTCCCAGCAATTCATGCCATTCATCCACCACCACCAGTTGCAGCGTTTCAAAAAGCCTTGAATTTTCTTTTAGGGCAAAAAGCAGGTGCAGACTTTCAGGAGTTATCAGTAATACTTCAGGCAAACTTTTACGTTGTAGCTTTTTTTCTTCCACATCCATGTCTCCGGTCTTAATCCCGATTCGCCAGGGAATTTGAAGTTCATCGCATGCCCATTGCATGTTTCGTTGAAGGTCTTTGGTCAACGCCTTGAGAGGGGTAATCCAAATTATTTGAAGTCCGGGTGGCTTGGCTAATTTATAGTTGGAACTATTGTTCATAAATGAAACCAAAGCCGGAAACAACAAGGAAAAAGTTTTCCCGGAGCCGGTGGGAGCATTTACCAATCCACTTTTTCCTTGAAGGTATTCCTGAATAGCTTGGTTTTGAAAATCGGCCAATTCCCAACCCAACTCATGTAGCCACAGTTGCAAATAACGTTCACCCTTGGTCATGCCCTATTTCCGATTTTAATAGATTTTTTAAGTTATCCAGGGAGTCTGCCTCACTGGCGGTTTTGTCTCTTCTCCAACGCATGATACGAGGAAATCGAACAGCAATACCGGATTTATGCCTGCTTGATTGCTGAATTCCTTCAAATCCAATTTCAAAAACCAATTCGGGGCGCACGGTTCGAACCGGACCAAATTTTTCCAAGGTGTTTTGTTTGATAAATCGGTCAATTTCCAAAAGCTCAGCATCTGAAAGTCCGGAATAGGCCTTGGCAAAGGTCACAAGCTTATCCTGATCCCACACTGCTAAAGTATAATCGGAAAATATATCGGCCCTTCTCCCGTGGCCTTTTTGGGCATAAATTAGAACGGCATCAATAGTAAAGGGGTTTACCTTCCATTTCCACCAATCGCCTTTTTTACGACCAACCTGGTAACTGGCGGTTTTTCGTTTGAGCATAAAACCTTCTGCATCAAAAAGTCTGGCTTTGGGCTGTAATTCCTCCAATTCATGCCAGGTATTGAAAGGAATGGTTTCAGATAGTTTAATCGTTGGCCTGGATTGTAATTCGGATGCAAGCTGCTCCAGTTGTGATCTTCGCAAATGATGGCTTTGTTGTCTGATATCCTTTCCTTCCCATTCTAAAATATCGTAAATCATTAATCCAACAGGATATTCTTGCAGGAATTTTTTACTTAAACTTTTTCGTCCGATACGTTTCTGTAATATATTAAATGACAGTGGTTTCCAATTTGGATGATCTTTTTCAGAAATGGCTAGAATTTCTCCATCTAAAACAGTTCCATGAGGCAGTGTTTCTTTTAAAAAATTCAATTCCGGAAATTTGTCGGTCACTAATTCTTCGCCCCGGGTCCAAATATAAATTTCTTGATTTCTAACAATAATTTGGGATCGAATTCCATCCCATTTCCATTCCACAAACCAGTCATCCGGATGCCCTAATTGTTCTACCGGATTTTCTAACCCAAAGGCTAGGTAAAAAGGGTAGGGTTTAGAATCTCTGTTTTGGGAAGATTCATTGGATAGCAAATCGGCAAAGGAGGTGGTGTAGGGGTCCCAGTTTCCCATTAATTGGTGGGTTAAACCGGAGACATCTAACTGATAAGCCTCTGCAATAGCACGAATCACCAAGGTTTGGGAAACGCCTATTCTAAAACTTCCCATCATAAGCTTATTAAAAACGAAGATTTCGAATCCGTTTAATTGTGTCCATGCCCATTGAATTTGTTTTTGAACTTCGTTTTCCTGTTTTCCTTTCAATTCTTTTAACCAATCAAACCATTCTGATAAGGTTTTTGCTATTTCCGGATTGGAAGGTGGAAGGATCAAGGAAATGGTCTCGGATAAATCCCCAACACTGTGATAGCTTTCTTTAAAAAGCCATTCAGGTATGCCTGCAACTTCCAAAGCCCATTCTTGTATTTGGCTTGTTTTAAAAGGGCGGGGTGGACGGCGGCCGGTAAACAAGGCCAGGGCCCATATTTTATCTTGATCCGGAGCCGAAAGGAAATACTGCTTCAGTAAAGCTAGTTTTTCATTGGTTTTGGTAGTTTGATCCAAGCTTTGGAAAAGTGCAACAAAATCTTTCATACAACTTAGGCTTGGTGGGTGTCAGGTTCTTGTACCGATTCGTTTCCATACATGGTTTTTACTTCGTTGGCATTCCAACCTTTTTCATTCAACCACCTGGTGAAACTGGCAGTAAATCCATGAGTAACGTAAATATGTTCGGCCTCTGTGGCAGAAATGATGGAGTTGAGTTCTTTCCAATCGGCATGGTCTGAAAGTACAAATCCCCGGTCTATAGTCATTCGATTTTTAGCTCCCCGAACAGCCATCCAACCGGAGCAATAGCCGGTAGCGTATGGTTCAAATTTGTTCATCCAAGGCGAATTTAGTGCAGAACCGGGGGCAAGAATTAATGCTTTTTTGTAATCTTGTTTTGGAGTATCAGGAGTTAAGAGTGGAATAAAGGGCAAAGAATACCCAAAACGTCTTAATTCTTCATTAACACCAAATATGGCTCCATGAGCAAAAACCGGAAAGTCGAAAGGTTGTAATCCTTGAATCAAACGTTGCATTTTCCCAAGTGCATATCCCATTAAAACCGGGGTTTTGCCCTGCCTTATACTGGAAATGACCCAATTCTTTATTTCTTGCATCAGTTCAACCTGAGGTTTCCAATGGTAAATGGGTAAACCAAAGGTTGATTCGGTAATGAAATGATGACATTTGACGGGTTCAAAGGCCTGACAAAATCCATCATCTTGTCCCTTATAATCCCCGCTTACTACCCAAACCTGACCGGATGATTCCACCCTGACTTGTGCCGAACCCAAAATATGTCCTGCCGGATGCAAGGAAAAAGTAACGCCATTGATGCTGAATTTCTCTCCGTATTCCACGGTTTGAAGGGAAATATCTGAACCAAGTCTCATTCTCAAAATGGCTTCTGAATCTTTATGCGCCAGGTAATGTCTGCATCCCGGTTTGGCATGGTCGCTGTGGGCATGGGTGATTATGGCCCGGTTAACCGGTTTCCAGGGGTCAATATGAATATCGGCGGCCTGACAATAAATGCTGGATGGTGAAAACTGTAGCACAGCCTCCGATTTCCTCAAATTCATAAATGCTTGTTGTTGATGGTCAAGCAAAGATAAATATTCCGGTTATTTCTTTGTTGAACCGGACTTTGTTAATCTATTTTTGGATTAAATACAGGATGATGATGTTGGAACAGTTTATGGGTTTTAGACTATCGACCTAAAGTTTTAATGGGTTAGAAACAATTTTGGCTTTATATTTGGATTCTCAATGATGTTCAAAAAAATCCTTTTCTTCGGATGCCTTTTCCTACTTTTTTCAGGTAAGTTGAGTGCTCAATACGGAAGTGCAGTTGAATACAACGACTACTTAATTTCCTACACGGATTCCATGTATCGCAACGGTCTTAAATGGGGGGATGTTTTAAAAACTGCCTATTATGGAAAAGACTATTCCAAGTTATGGAAGGCAAGAGTTGAGATGAATAAAGCAATTGAACGAGCAAAAACCCAGGTTTCAGGATTGCAGGATATTATGCCAGGTGCTTATGAGTTTAGAATGGCCATGTTGGATTTCCTGAATTTTGAAAAATTTACAGTCGAAAAGGCTTGGATGCCATTTGAAAAGCTAACAGCTCAAACCTCTGAAGAAGAGTTCAAAAAGCACATGACTTACCTGCAATCCATGGCTAAATACGAAACTGAATACATGGGAAAACTCTTTGCCGCTCAGGATTATTTTGCCAAGAATAATGGTATTATTATTAGTCGTAACAAATAAGTAGCATTGTAATCATTAAATTTTCATGAATAGATTTTTCTTACTTCTTCTGTTCCCATTTTTCGGAAATGTTGCCCTTGCCCAGAAATTAAGTCCGTTGGAGTATCATGATAAAATCATTTCCATTACAGATAGTCTCCATGAAAAAGGTATGAAATGGGGACAAGTATTAAATGAATGTAGCCAAACCCAGGATTGTTCAGTTTTAAAGGAGGCCCGATTGGAGATGATGAAACTGATTGAAAGGAAAATAAAGGAAATAAAACAAATGAAAGACGTTGGAAAGGGGGCAGGAGAGCTTCGGGATGCCATGATAGAGTTTTTGGTTTTTGAAAATAAGCTGGTAGAAGATGCCTTTACTCCGTTTGAAAAATTAGTTCCGACTTCTTCTCAAACGGATTATGAAGTTGCTATTGCAAACCTCAACGCAGTAGTAGTGGAAGAGGAAGCATTTATGAAAAAGTTAGATGCAGCACAAGCAGCTTATGGTGAAAAAAATGGATTTTCAATTCAAAAAAGATAATACATGAAACAAGTTAACAAATTTATAATTGTGCTTTGGTTACTTATTTTGGGAATAGGTTTCTCTTCCTGCAAGAAAACCTCCGATTCGGACCAAACCACCATCATTCAGACCCAAATTACCAATAATATGCAGGTTGGTACCTGGAGAATTACGTTGTATTCTGCTTCCGGTGAGGATAAAACTGTTCAGTTTGACGGCTATTCTTTCCAGTTCGCAAAAGAAGGCGATATTACCGCGGTAAGTGCAAATGATAATGTGCTTGGAAGCTGGTATACCATGGATACCAATACCGGTACCAATGTGTTGGATGATTTAATATTTGCCTTGCAATTTGGAACTGTCAATAAATTCGAAGATCTGAATGGCGCCTGGTATATTGGAAGTCAATCGGCTACTAAAATTGAATTGAATAAGGCTGCAGGTGGAGGCGAAGGCAGCGATTTAGTGACCTTTGAACAGAATTAATTTCAGTTAGAAATGCCGGTTACCTCCGAAGTTGCAGGTAAAATAGAACTTCCTGTTTCCATTGAAACAGCTTTTGAATACCTCTCCAATTTAGAGAACGATTCCCTTTGGCGTAAGGAAATAAACCAAACCAATATGCTGGAAAAGCCGGGCTTGGGTACTCGTGCCAATGAATATTCAAACTTGTCAAATCGCTTGCAAAATCATTTATTGGTTCTTCAATGTATTGAATATGAGCCATATACTAAGGTGGTCTATGAAACGCTTCCAGGTTCTGCTTTTTATTTACGAAGCAGCAGGGAATTTCAAAAAATTAGCGACACTCGTTGCGTTTTTTTATACCGGGTTACTTTTGATCATGCCATTGTAAAAAAGGCTTTGGGCTTTTCTTTGCCCGGTTTCCTCCTTCGCTTTGGCGCCAGAAAGGATATGAATTCTTACTTGAAAAAACTAAAGCAAATTATTTGAATTTCAATAAGTTTAATTTTTATTTGGCGGGTCCCATTCGCCCATAAACAAGGGTGCAAATTCCGAATAGATTGCATGGGCTTATGGTCGGGCTATTCGTTCCAAGTCCTCGCCGCCCGGGCTAACGCCACGGTCGTCTGTGGGCTTTCCACTGCTATCCCTACCCGAACCGAACCCCAAACAGTTGCGGATTTTTAAAAGAATAATTCGGGTTTTTAAAATTTGTTAAAAATTAGGTTAGATTTGTCCTAAATATTTACGGATGAAAATAAAATTACCCCTCGTTTTGGCCTTGTTTTTAGGTACAAGTTTGTTCTCTTCAGGGCAATCAACACCTTCCGCTAAATCTTCCGGAACGGATTCCATTGGAGTTGCAGATACGGTGAGAATAGCCAAAACAGTTCTTCCTGATTCCTTGAAGAAAGTTTCGCCCAATGTGGTTGCAACTGAACCAATTGCTACCAATAAGGAACCCAAAGTAAAAGGCGATTCAAAATTGAATTTTGGTATGGCTGTACATCTTCAGGTCGGCACTATTGGACCGGGCGGTGCAATAGGTATTCGATTTCTGGATCAGCTTTCATGTAGGGTTGGATTTAATTATTTTAAGTTGAATACTTCTTTTGAAGGTAACTTTTTTGATGTTAATCTAAAACACAGTCCTGATTTAACCCTGGGTGCTATTAGTTTAATGGTGGATTATTTTCCGGTGACTAAATCGTCTTTTCATATTACCGGTGGTGTGGCTTATAATCTTAATCACTATAAGTATGGAATGGTTTATAACGATACACTCCAATACGGTACCATTGTCGTTAATGGTGAAAATGCCGGAACCCTTCATTTTGATGTAAAAAGCAGCAAAATTGTCCCTTACTTAGGTATTGGTTTTGGAAGAGCAGTTCCTAAAAAACGGGTAGGTTTTGGTTTTGAATTGGGTTGTTTTTACCATGGTAAGCCTCAGGTAAGTATTGATGCAACCAAATTAATTGAACAAACCAAAGATGAACAACAACAATTACAAGATAACTTAAGCGGTTATCGATTTTTCCCTTACCTGAATTTACACCTATCCGTTAAACTAACGAAATAACACCCTTACCGAAGAATAACAATCAATTTTTGAAACTATGTCAACAAAAAAAATACTTACAAGCTTGCTGGTAACCGGATTAAGTTTAACAGCAATTCTCTATAATTCCTGTAAAGATCCTTTACAAGATGTGGATTTAGTGGTAAATACCGAATTGTTTAAAACCAATATTTCCGTTCAGGTTCGTGATTATAATTCTACCAGTCCGGTTGGAATTGCCGATGTTACCCTAAAAATTATTGGTGGAAGCGATTATAGCAACCCCGCAGGCGATGTTGAATTTCCTGATTATGTATTGGATGCTATTGGTAACAAGGATTTTGAGGTAGCCAATGGTTTTACTGCCATGGTTTTATCACCTGGAACTGTACCAACCGAGGATAAGCCGGTACGTTTTACCATAGTAGCTTCTGCACCGGGTTATTTAACTACGTACAAAAATGTTTTCATTCCGGCGGAGGGTGATTACAATGTGGTTATTGGAATGACCAAATTGGATGATTTGCCTCAAGGGGTAAGTTCTTCTATAGGAACCATTTCAGCTCCAAGCGCAGGTACTACTGCTGAAATTATCTTTGAAGCAGCAGCTACCAATGGAAAAGCTGAAAAAGCAGTTGTAACTATTAATCCTGGAACCAAATTCTATGACGAAGCCGGAACACAACTTACCGGAACCCTAGATTTTACGATGGTTCATTTCGATAACCAAAACGAAAAAGCCATTCTTTCTGCACCTGGATCTGGTTTAGAGGGTGGAATCTATTACGATTCGTTGGGTAATAAACTGGATGCTGGAATTAATCCCGGAAGTTTAGGCCTGGTGGATATTGTAATTAAAAAAGGGACTAAGAAGGTAAAAACCTTTTCACAGCCTGTAAAACTTCAAATGGAATTGAATGGGAATAGCCTATATTCTGGAGAACAATTTATTGCTGCCGGAAATAAGGTTCCAGTTTGGAGTACAAATGAAAATACCGGAGTAACTAAAATGGAAACAGAAAAAGAAATTTATACCAATGGTAATGGGAAGCTGGAGGTAAGTATGGACTTGGAGCATTTAACAGAATATGTATTAACTCCATTTTATAGTGCTGAGGGTTTTTGTTTAAGAGGTACTTATAGTTTTATGGCCAATAATCCGTTTTTTGATTTTAGTGTTAAATTATACGAATCACCAACAAATAAATTACTTGGTATATCAACTAGTCGAACCGTATTGAATAATTTTGTTTGCTATTCGAAGAAGTATTATTTTAAGGTATATGTTAGAAATCAATTAGTTCTAACTACGCCAGTTTACAATGGTTGTACCTCGTATGTTGAAAGTTTTAATTTCCAAGAACCACAACCCCCAACCTATATTCCATTTAAAGCCGATGTAAGAGGTAAATGCGAAAACAAGCCTAATAAACGTATTGCTCCCAATTTGGCAGTAAAAATCTGGGATGAAGAAACGAATGAATGGTTGCCTTATGGAGATATGAAAAAGGGGTATTTGAATGGTCAATTGGTAAAAGGTAAAACGCACCGTTTGGGAGCCTTTTTCTATGGACTATGGCAAGAGAGAAACATTGATGCCAATGGCAGTGAAGTGGTATTTAATGAAGTATGGGATTTGCCTCCAATGGTTTGTTCTCAATATTAATCCCAAAATTGTCATTAGAAATTTTAAACTACGTTTCGAGACAAGTGTTAGTAAGGTTTTCAAGTAATTTTAAATGGTAAGAAAACCTAACTAACACTAGCTCGGGATTAACCCAAATCATCCCACATCCCATCGCGCTTGTCATTTGTTCACTTCGTTTCAAATGACAATTTTGGGTTAATTTTATTTTTAGGGAGATTCAGAATTGCTAAACGAATTCTTTACAGTAGAACCCTCCTGATAGAACAATAAAAGAAGAAAGCGAAGGAGCAGCATAAAGCTGCTTCTTCGCTTTCTTTTTGGAATTTTATACCAATTTTAATTTGTAAATAGTCCCAAGTTTTTTTAATTTAGATTGGTAAAATGTCTAGTAAACAGTATGTTAGGCCAATTTTTCAAGAAAATTTAAGACATAAAATTGGACTAAACTTAAGGTCCATTCGGAAATAATACTACTTAATTGGAAAATTGATCGCCAATTGTAAGGAAATGCCATGCACTCAGGGTTTGCACCCCGGGCAACGACAGTTTGTCTAAAAAGCCCTCCTTTTTGTAACTTACTGATTGTTAATAACTTACCCGATAATAAATTCACAATACATTGATTTTCAGTATATTTATGCATGAAAT
>JAIBAJ010000106.1 GCA_019695265.1 Bacteroidia bacterium
ATTTTAAAACCTAAAAATTATTACTTTTGTATAACGACCTTTTACACCATGATCCATTTTTTTTCGCCAGCAAAATCAGTGGTCAATTTGCGCCGGAATGAAGTGGTCAATTTCATCGGAATTTACAACCACCCTAATGAAATGGAACGGACAGGAGTGGAGCCCTATTATGGGCTTTAAAGGTTATATTCTCGACCTACAGGTTTATAATGATGAGCTTGTTATTGCAGGAAATATTTCCACTTTGGATGACTCGCCCCACCCTGGACTTGCCCGTTGGTACAGCCCACCCGATACCACCCTGTCAGTAAACCGGCCATTAATTGAAAAAACGGCCTGGCTTTGGCCTCCACAACCTAACCCAAACAGCGGCAGGGTGTTGGTTCCTTATTTTAATCCATCAGGAAAAACATCAACCATTACAATTACCAACAACGAAGGGAAAACCCTTGCTACCCAACCATGTAAATCCCAAAAGAACTACTGGGAAATAAATACCTCCCAATACCCCAAAGGAATTTATTATATTACCATGCTTACAGATGGCTGGAAGAAGCAAAGCCAGAAGATGGTGGTGGAATAATGTTCATTTTGTTTCTTAGCTGGAGGATTTTATTTCTCCGCTCGCCCATGTTTGTAACGAGGGCGGTCGAGAAAGGAGTTTTTTACTCCAATAAAACAATTTTTTGCAATTGTTTTATTCCTACATTTGAGTATTAACTAAACTTAATTTTGAGTGGCGATAAATATAGAATAGCTGATCAGGAATTGGTATATTTTCTACCTTTCATAGTAATTCATTGTATTGATGCAAGACAAATGATTGTGTAGTAGCAGCATGAATATCTATATAGCTGTGCCGTGGATTATAATGATGGAAATGGAAAAGTAAAAATTACAAAAATCCAAGCATGATTGATAATAATATCGGTCAGAGACCAATTTCTCAACCGACCTCGTTGCAAACGAGGGCGAGCGCGGGGGTTTGGCCGCACTCAATGATTCGGCGGGAGTTGTATATAGAAATGAGTGTGAGATGTACGAAATGGATACCACCAGTATGCGTTTAGAGGAACAAACCCAAACTTTAACACAACCTTTAATTAATTTCAATAGGTTATATCCAAACCCGACCTCAAATGAAGTGTTTATTGAATACAATCTTGTAAAGGGCGAAAGCGGGATGTTGGAATTTTATAATGCCATAGGTCAACAATTTTTAGGTGAATCCAATATTTCAGGTAATGGAAAAATGGCTATTTCATTGTCGATTTTTCCCAAAGGCATCTATTTTGTTAGTTTGAAGGTAAATGGCCAATTAAGAAACTTTTGGAAAGTTAGTTTTACCGAATAAAAAATTTCAATTTGAACAAGTTCAAAAATATTCTAATACCTATTTTACTATGCTTATGCAAAATTTCAAAAGCACAGGAAAATCTTGTACCAAACCCATCATTTGAAGATTTTATAAATTGTCCAGTATATTTTAACCAAGCCCCACATGACACATTCAATGCAGCCATTTGGTATAATTTATGGCAGAGTCCAGATTACTTTAATAATTGTGGCAACGGGCTAGGAAATATATACTCAGCTTTAGGTGGAGGGGCTGAGGGGAAAGATGGAGTTGCATACATAGGAATTGCAGTGTGGGTTCCTGTATTCTTAGGTAGAGAGGTAGTTGGAACAAAATTGTTGGACTCATTGAAAGTGAACCATAAATATAATTGCTCCTTTTGGGTGATGAAGCCAGACTCATTCCGTTATGCAACTAAAAATATTGGCCTATACTTTTCAGTCAACAAACTTTTAAGTGCATCAGATGAATATTATACTGAGCTTAGCCCTCAGGTTTTTTATACGGGTAACAATTTCCTGCAAGGAGATCGCAAATGGATAAATGTAATCGGTTCATTTATAGCTAGCGGAGGCGAAACTCACTTAGCGATTACAAATTTTGACAATGACTCAGAAACAGAAACAATACTTGTTACAGGAGGGGACATAAGCAATAATTATTGGAATTGTGCCTACTACTACATCGACAACGTTTCAGTCGTTGAAGACACCTCCTACCACCCCATTGGCATTGAAGAAGAGCAGATGGAGCGCATAAAACTAACTTGCCAAGGCGGCAACCTGCATTTGCAAGGTCTTCTTTTCCAAAATAGAGAAACCGAACTTTTTCTGTATTCTTATGATGGGAAACAAGTGGGCAGCTATACCCTACCAAAAGGTAATAACAGCATTCCGCTTAGGCTCCCAGAAGGAATTTATTTGTATTCACTTAAGTCGGGTGAACAAATTTTAAAAAGGGGTAAGATTTGGGTTGGAGGGGAATGATTGGAAGACTGTTTGTAAAGTTTAAGTTAGTACAACTTTATGGGCAAATTTGTAAAACAATTTTTTTTGACAATAGCCATAGAACGCACCAACGCCCAGTTTTACCACCACTATACTTAGAAAGCACCCGGGTTAGGGATTGCAGTGGAAATCCTTTTTGTCGAGGTACGAGCAAAAAGATTGGAACGTAAAGCCCGACCCGCAGGGGAACCCCCAAAATATTTATACCGAATGTACATTATGTTTAGTCCAATTTTAGGTATTAATTTTTATTGAGAAAATTGGCCTAACATTCTGTATACTCAGCATTTACCAATGTTGAAAATGCCGAGGATAAAAATAAATGATTCCAGGAGGCCTAAGCGAACTGGAATCATATTATTTTTTCTCTCGGTATAAATTTATAAATAGTCCGAAGGCTTTTATAAATTAAAATTGGTATTAAAAGAAAATGCATTCCGTCTTTGTAATTGGAATGTCCTTTTAAAAATATGTATTTGATCAATTTAAATTAAATTAAGATGCATAAAATAAAATATATATAAGATAATAAGCATCAAAAAATAGTGGTATTATACATAATTAAGTGTATAATTAATAATTTATTTATTGTATATGTTATAGTTTATAAACCTTAAATAGTGGTTAATTGGCAGGTGTATTATTTATAAATCAGTCCCTTATTTTTACTTTTTTTCTTCCTCCACCTCTTAGTCACTTTTAGCCAAGAAAATCCGGCTAGGACCTAAAATGTAACAGTTTTGAATGGACAAACAAAATTTTTTGTATCTTGCGCGCTTGTCTAAAGAGAAGATATTTACAAACTAAATTCATGAGGAAAGTATTAGCCCTAGCATTGTGTACGTTGTTTAGCTGGTTTGCCTATGCTCAGGAGTGTAATGTAATTTACGTTACCCCTAACGGTGCATCAAGCGGATCAGCCGGCACCAAAGCTAATCCTGCCTCTTTGTTGTATGGACTTTCACTGGTGAGTTCTACCAACAAAAAGGTGTATTTGTCCAAAGGAACTTACAATATCTCCAATCCCCTTTACTTGCCTTCGAATGTGGAGTTAGAAGGGGGATTTGATGCGGCTAACAATTGGGCAAAATCCAATTCCTATACTTCCAAAATCTACCGCGACAACCTAAATCCTGATCCGAATCCGGAGCGTTTGGTGGCAGTTTATTGCCTGGCCATTTCTAATTTCAGGGTTCAGGATGTAACTATTCAAACATCCGGTGCCTTTGTAAATGGGGCAAGCACTTATGGTATTTACATGAGTAGCTGCTCCAATTACCAATTGGTTCGTTGCAAAGTAATTGCCGGAAACGCCGCCAATGGCAACAACGGTAACAATGGTCCAACCGGTATTTCCGGTGCTCCCGGATTACCAGGTGAAGGTAGTTTTGATAATGAAGACAACGATGCTCCACGTGCCGGTGGTCCCGGTGGGGCTGGTTCTTTTCCGGGCAGCAACCCCGGCGGCGATGGCGGCGATGGGGCTCAACGCGGAACCTGGGAATTCCCTGCCGATGGGGAAGCCTTTCCCGGCAATCCGGGTAGCCCCGGACTTGGTACCTGTCCGGGTTATGCAGGAAATGCCGGAATGCCTATTTCCGGAACCTTTAACATTACAGCCTTGCTAGATCAATGCTTTTCTACCGAAAATAATGCCGGTTCCGATGGGGGACAAGGTTGCGACGGTATTCAAGGCATGGACGGATTACCGGGTCAATACCTTTTTGCCGGTGGATTTTTTGTACCGGGTACCGGAACAAACGGCGTTACCGGAACCAACGGTGCAGGCGGCGGCGGAGGTGGCGGCGGCGGAGGAATCGGAAATGTTCCCTATGATCCGATTTTTAATTTAATCCCCGATAAAAATGGCTGCGGAAATGGCGGCGGCGGCGGCGGTGAAGGTGGACAAGGCGGCGAAGGAGGCCAAGGTGGTCAAGGTGGAGGTGGATCTTTCGCTGTTTACCTCGACGGCAACGGAGCCGGTGCAATTATCAAAGACTGTGTTTTTACTCCAGGTAGCCCGGGTTTAGGCGGACTAGGTGGAAATGGCGGTATCGGCGGCAATGGAGGCGACGGTGGAGATGGTGCCATGTACCAAATGTCCTGTAACGCAGGTTATGGCGGAAATGGTGGAAATGGCGGAAACGGCGGAAATGGCGGTAAAGGTGGTAAAGGTAGCGATGGACTAAGTTATGACCTTTACCTGTCCCCGGGAAGCACCGAGCCAACTCTCATGAACATCAACAGCCTGCAACAACCTGCCGCTATTGTCGATTCCAAAGGCTGCACCAATTCTCCTGTAACATTTACGTCCACCACGGCTGGAACAATTGAATGGTATTTTGGAAATGGTACCTTACCCTTGTATGCGGTTGGACAAAATGTGGAAGTTAATTTTACAACCACCGGACGAAAAACCTTTACCATGGTGGTAAATGGAGCCGCTTACACCTTTACGGAATTTGTTAATATCCACAATAACCAGGCTGCCAATGTGATTATGCCGGCTATCAACTCCACCGACTCTATCGTTTGTGCAGGTAGCTCCGGTTCCTATGCCAGCTCCATTACAGGTACTGCCTATAATTGGCAACTTTTCGACGAAAACAATAACCTGATCGATACCTTCCCTGCCAACCCCGGTCAAAACAATACCATTACGTTCCCATACAGCGGAAATTACCTGTTAACCCTCACTACCGAATCGGCTTGCTGTGGAACCAGTTTCCCTGATTCTTTCTACATTCGGGTGGATACCATTTTGCCGGTTGGTATTTCCATCAGCTCCAGTGAGCAAGACAATGGTGATACCGTTTGCCAGGGTGCCTTTATTACCTTCTCTGCGGCTGCCCAAAATGCCGGACAAAACCCCAGCTACCAGTGGAGGGTGAATGGAAGCAATACCGCAACAGGCCCCACATTCTCTTCCTCAACTCTAACCAGTGGTAGCACAGTTGATTGTATTGTTACCTCTACTGAATTTTGCTCCCTCGGACAAACCGCTACCTCCAATTCTATCACGGTAACTATTATTTCTGCACCAGTCGTAAGTTGCAGCGCCGATAGCTTGGTAGCCAATGAGCCTACCTACTTTTTCGGCAGTGTTAGCTCCGGCGGTGTCGCTCCATTTGAATACAACTGGGATTTTGGCGACAACTTTACCGGTTTTGGTGATACTGTTCAACACATGTACACCGACAAAGGAAGCTATTCAGTCAATGTCGTGGTAACCGATGTAAATGGTTGCGTTGGGGCTTGTTCAACTGTGGTTACCATATTGCAAGAGCTTGCCGCCAATTTTACAGCCAATAAGCTCCAAGGCTGCGCTCCTTTTGCTGTTCAATTTACCAACCTTAGCACCAATGCAGTTAATTATTTGTGGCAATTTGGCGATGGACAAACCTCCGTATTAACCAATCCTGTCCATGTTTACCAATCATCCGGCGATTATACCGTTTCCTTAGATGCCTTAGGTGGTACAGGTAGTTTAACCCAAACCATCTCTAACCAAGTTACTGTTTTCCCTTCTCCTACCGCACAAGCACAAGCTTATCCCAACGAAATTACCGAAGAAGGTGATACCGTATTCTTTGCAGATAATTCCTTTAACGCCTGGAGTTGGTTCTGGGATTTTGGCGATGGAACAACCAGCACCGAACAGAATCCAATTCACATTTATCAGGACAATGGTTGCTACAATGTTTTTTTGGCTATAACCAACGAAAATGGTTGTACCGATACCTTGTTTATGGATAATTTTGTTTGTAAAACCGTTGGTTTAGAAGAACAAAGCGGGGTTAGAGGAGTTTATCCTAATCCTTTTCAATCGGACATTAACCTTAGCTTAATTTCAAACATTAAGAACTTAAAGGTTCGTTTGTTTGATCTTTCCGGTAAACAAGTTGAAATTCAAGAATTTTTAAAACCTTTAAACCAGGTTGTTTTCCATATTCCTTCTTCCTTGCCCGAAGGAACCTACTTTTTGCAGGTTGTTTCGGAAAATGGCAGTTGGTATAAAAAGTTGGTTCACAAAAACTAAGTCATTATGAAAGCATTAAAACATACGCTATGGCTACTCCTTCTGATTTTTTCAGGAACGAGTTTGACAGTAGCCCAACAGTGCAATATTTATTATGTATCGCCCACCGGCAATGGTGCAGGAACCCAATCAGCACCTACAAGTTTTACCAATGCCCTGGCAACAGCCACACCCGGCTCCTTGCTTAGGTTAGCTGCCGGAACCTATACCTTAACCACCGAACTCAACATACCTTCCGGTGTAACCATTGAAGGAGGTTTTGACCCCTCTACCTGGATTAAATCTAACTACTCACCAACAATCATTCGTAGAACCAATGCCAACCCGGTACCTTCCCCGGCTAGAATAGTTGGATTACAAGCCGTTAATCAAAGCAATTTTACCCTATTAGACTTAACTATTACAACCGATGACGCTCCGGGTGCAGGGGTAAGCAATTATGCAGTTTACCTGAGTGGTTGCAGCAATTACAACATTGTTCGTTGTAAAATAACTGCCGGAAAAGGATCCAATGGTATTGATGGTTTGCCGGGTATTGATGGTGCAGATGGTATTGATGGTGCAGCTGGTGGACCCGGTCACGAATGTCAGCCAACCGGAAATGGCGGTGGTCCTGGCGGTAATTCCGGAACAGGGGGCCCGGGCGGAAATGGAGGAGATGGAGGAGCTCAAGGAACACCAGATGAAATTCAATTTGGTTGGGATAATTCAGGTTGGATACCAATTCCGGTAATCACCTATGTTCAAGGTATTGCTCCGGATGGTAATCCCGGACTGCCAGGTGGAGGAACCTGCGGCGGAACAGGTGGAAACTTTGGTGAAGGGAATGATAATTTATTGGCTTCAGCAGATCCTTGTGCAGCTTATTTAGGATTAATTGGAATAAATACCGCAGGCCCGGTTAACAACGGTACTGCAGGTACCGATGGCTGTGATGGCGGAGATGGGGTAGATGGTGGAAATGGTACACCTGGATTTTCAGGAGGTTTTTTTCAACCCGGTGATGGACAAAACGGAACAGATGGAGAAGTTGGCGGCGGTGGCGGCGGCGGCGGCGGCGGCGGAGCACATGGTGGAACGGATCCAATTATTCAGCCACCCTGCGGCACCGGAGGCGGCGGCGGAGGCGGTGGCGAAGGCGGTGGATTTGGATCAGGTGCTACCGGTGGAACCGGAGGCGGTGGTTCCTTTGGTATTTATGTCAATAACAATGGTGCCAATGGAAATATCAGCGATTGCATGGTAGCTTCTTCAGCTCCCGGAACCGGCGGATTTGGCGGTTTTCCCGGAGGATATGGCGGAAATGGTGGCCGAGGCGGAAATGGTGGCGGAGTTATGGGAAGTATCGGTAGAGGTGGCCCCGGTGGAGATGGAGGAGATGGTGGAAATGGTGGTATAGGCGGAAATGGCGCTCCCGGAGTAAGTCAGGATATTTACGAAGATCCGGCAGGAGTTTCGTCCAATATTACCAATATGAATGCCGCTGTGGAACCTCAAATCTTCCTGGCTAATACCGGTTGTAGTTGGAGTGATATTACCTACTCAACCAATGCTACCGGATTGGTAAATTGGTATTTCGACGGAGGATCTCTTCCCCTTTCAGCTCAAGGACAAAGCGTAACAACCCAATACAGCAACCAGGGTTTGCATAGCATAACCTTAATGGTAAACGGTGTGCCCTATATCTTTACCAATTTCGCTAATATCGTAAACGATGGTACACCTTATCTGCCAACTATTCAATCTAACTCTGATACCATTTGTCCTGGTACCAATGCCTCCTTTACCAGTTCATACAATGCAGTAAGTTATGAATGGCATTTCGGTGGGGGAGCAACTCCCGATTCCCAGGTTGGACCTAATCTGCAAACTGTTAATGCTACCTTCCCTAATGAAGGAACCTATTATGTAACTTTACAAACCACTTCAGCTTGCTGCGGTAAATCCAAAATCGACACCTTTGTGGTAGTTGTGGTTCCTGTATTACAGCCACAAGTGTATATCTCCAGCACCAATAATAATTTATGTGGACAAGAAACTGTCACTTTTGGTGCAATTGCCGTAAATGGTGGAAGTTCTCCGACCTTTAATTGGCAATTGAATGGAGCAAGTGTTGGAAATGGAAATTCCTATACCAGTTCTACACTGGTGGATGGTGATCAGATCATTTGTCAAATGACCAGCAATTACCAATGTCCTCAACCTAATCCGGTTTCCTCTTTGCCCATTACCATTAGTGCGCATCCAATACCTCAGTTTACCTGTTCGGTATCTGCAGCCTACCTGGGCGGAAATACCACATTTGGAACCAATATAACTGTAGGAACAGGTCCGTATGAGTTCTTTTGGACTTTCGGTGACGGTGGTTCAAGCAATGATTCAGCAGCTACCCATGTTTATGGTGGCACCGGATTGTACAATGCCAGCGTACACCTAATCGATAAATTTGGTTGCGAAGCCGATTGTAGTTTGCTGGTTGATATTGTATTACCTCCGGTGGTTGTAGCAGATTTTAGTTACCAGCAAAACCCTCAATGTGGTACCAATACAGTCAATTTCACTAATACTTCCTCTGCCGGGAATCCGGTTAACTTTCAATGGGATTTTGGCGATGGAACCGGCCTAAACCCCGGAACAGCCAATCCAAGCTATACCTACAATTTGCCGGGAGTTTTTTCAGTAAAAATGGTAGCAGATAATGGCATCTTTTCCGACACCATCGAATACCCTAACATTATTCAGGTTTGGCCTTTTCCGGATGCCAACCTGAAAGCTAATCCAACTGTGGCTTGCGATAGCATGGAGGTAAGGTTCTTTGATCAATCGGTAGGAGCTACCGCTTGGGATTGGAATTTTGGAGATGGAGTGGTAAATACTTTGCAAAATCCTCCACACCTTTATATGAATGCCGGTACTTATAACATTACCTTAAGTGTTACCAATGAATATGGTTGTCAGGATGATACTACCTTGTTCTCTTACATCATCATAAATCCTTCGCCCAATGCCGGCTTTGCTACAACAGATACCATGGTTTGTACCACGGTGCCGGTGGTTTTTGACGCTTCTTCTTCCAACCCGATCAATACCATTACCAGCTATTTATGGACTTTTGAAGGAGGAAATCCGGATAGTATCCTAAGCACCACCCCGGATGCAATTACAAGCTACGATAAGCCTGGAACCTACGATGTTGAGTTAATGGTAACCAATACTTTCGGTTGTACCGATACAGTTAAGGTTCAGGATTACATTGATGCTATCCCTTACCCGGAAGCATCCTTTTATGCGGATACCACCATGTTGATGATGCCGGATACTACCATTCAACTCGTGAACACCAGCAGGTATTACAATTCATGGCAATGGTTTTATGGCAATGGAGACGGAAGTAGCCGCGAAAGAAATCCGGTTGCAATTTATCCCGATTCAGGAGAGTACACCATTACCCTAATTATTGAAAATGAATTGGGTTGTCAGGATACCGCTGAGGTTAAAATTAAGGTGTTTGAACAAGAAACCATTTTTATTCCAACTTCCTTTACACCGGATGGAGATGGCTTAAATGAAATTTATTCTCCGGAAGGTCGCGGTATTAAGGATTATGAATTCCTGATCTTTGATCGTTGGGGACAAACCTTATTCCGTTCCAAGTCTATCAAATTTGGTTGGAATGGAACCAATCGAAACGGAGACCCGGTACCTCCCGGAATTTATGCCTACAAGGTTTATGTAGAATGGTATACCGGCAGAACCTATTCAACCTTGGGCAGTGTGAATTTAATGAAGTAATTTAACCTTAAATACAATATAGAAAATGAAAACTATGCAAACCTGGCTTGATGAGTACCAAGTGAGCCACCAAAACAAAACCAATAAAACCATTCATTGGATATGTATTCCGCATATCTTTTTTACTGTGGTAGGGTTTTTATGGAGTATTAAATTGCCGTTGGAACTAACTGCCGGCTTTCAGGCTAATGTGGCCTTAATAGCCCTAGCCTTGGTTTTTGTATACTATGCTTTGCTTTCTATTCCTTTGGCCATCGGTATGGGTTTGTTTTCGCTTTTCTGTGCCTTTCTATGCTACCAAATTGAATTGGCTCAGTTTATGCCGCTTTGGCAATTGTGTTTGATCATTTTTGTACTCGCCTGGATCGGGCAATTTTATGGTCATAATGTAGAAGGTAAAAAGCCTTCTTTCTTAAAAGATTTGCAGTTTTTAATGATTGGCCCTGCTTGGATTATGGCCGATATTTTTAAACGTTTTGGAATAAAATACTAAGAAACAACTCGTATGTCTGAATTAATAACTGCTCCTGTAGAACCTGTTGCTCCTGTTAAGAAAAATCAAGTTGACGCTATTCAACTGATTAAGAAACAACGCGATTTCTTTAATACCGGGAAGACCAAATCAGTTGAATTTAGGGTTCAAATGCTGGAAAAACTGCTGAATGCTTTGCTAAAGTATGAAAAGGAATTAGAGCAGGCATTGTGGCAAGATTTGAGAAAACCACAAATGGAGGCTTGGGCAACTGAAGTTGGAATCACCATCACTGAAACCAGAGATGCCATTCGGAAAGTTGGAAAATGGATGAAGCCTGAAAAGGTTGGTACTCCTTTGTTTTTTTTACCGGGCTCCAGTTGGATTTATCCTGAACCTTATGGGGTTTGTCTCATTATTTCTCCCTGGAATTACCCTTTGAAAAACCTGATGGGTCCTGTTTTGGGTTGCATTTCTGCCGGAAATACCGCCATTCTAAAACCCTCCGAACTTTCCCCTGCAACTTCAGCCATGATCAAAAAGATTATTTCTGAAGTATTTCCTCCGGAGTATTTAGTAGTGGTAGAAGGTGGTGCGGATGAAACACAACAATTGTTAGAAGAACGTTTTGATTACATCATGTTTACCGGAGGTACGGAGATCGGACGAATTATTTACCAAAAGGCAGCCAAACATTTAACTCCGGTAACCCTGGAACTTGGGGGTAAAAGCCCATGTATTGTCGATGCCCAAACCGACTTAGACGTATCTGTAAAGCGTATTGCCTGGGGTAAATTTACCAATGCCGGACAAATTTGCATCGCTCCGGATTATATCTTGGTTCACAAAAGTATAAAAGCTGCTTTCGTTGAAAAAATGAAAGCTACCGTGAAAGGCTTCTTTGGCGATAACCCTAAGTCGTCCAACGATTTTGGTCGGATTATTTCTCCTCGACATTTTCAACGAGTTAAGAATTTAATCGATGGGGATGTTGTTTTAGGTGGCGAAACGGATGAAAGTGAAAAATACATTGCACCCACTATTTTAAACAATGTAAAACTGACCGATAAAGTGATGCAGGAAGAGATTTTCGGACCAATTATGCCTATTTTGGAATGGGAAAAACCCGAAGATGTTATCCGCATAATTAATTCGGGAAGTAAGCCGCTGGCATTGTATATTTTTTCTACTAACTCATCATTTAAAGAGCGAATTATTAATGAAACATCTTCCGGCGCAGTGGTAATAAATGATGTTTTGGTTCATGCCGGTCATGGCGGTTTGCCATTTGGAGGTGTCGGGAATAGCGGTATGGGAGCTTATAACGGTAAAATTGGTTTTGATACTTTCTCACACCGCAAACCGGTTTTAAAACGCTCTTTCTTAGGCGATGTTAAACAACGTTATGCACCCTATGATGAAAGTAAAATTAATTTCATCAAGTTTGCCATCCGGAAGTTAATGTAGCATGAGGGCCTTGGCTTAGCTAGGGTACGCTGTAAAAGTCAGTCGGATCCATACGTTTGTTTTTTATAATTCCTGATATGCGGGCCCCCTTCGCCCTACACCATTTTTCTTTAGCCCCAAACAACCTGCAAGGGCTTCGGGTCACGCTATCGGCTGTAGTCCAAGCCCACTCCGCTAAACGCTGCGTTGGCTTGGAGCTACTTGCCTCTATCGTTGCCCGAGGCGCAACCTCCAACAGTAGTTTTTAATACCAATGTTATCCCGAAATTGTCATTTGAAACGAAGTGAACAAATGACAAGTGCGATGGGATGTGGGAAGATTCGGGTTAACCCCGAGCTAGTGATAGTTAGGTTTTCTTACCAATTTAGGAATATGCCGAGGATACATTATGTTATAACTATTTTACAAAAGAAAATTAATATTTAAATTGATATTACATAATGTTCTCTCGGTAAAAATTACTTGAAAACCATCCTATCACTTTTCTCGAAACGTAGTTTAAAATTTCTATTGACAATTTCCATCTAACTAGAGTTTAAGTCTTTGTATTTCAGGCATTTGAAATAAATTGAATTTTCTTTTTGAAGAAAGATTAAATAATGGAACAATGATTTTTATAACCGAATAAGCCCTTGCACAAAAGCCTGTTAGAACGCCGTGCGTTGGCCTGGCTCAGCACGGGGCGCGCCGCGGCTGTGAATTGATGTTCCCTTGAAAAACTTGCAATG
>JAIBAJ010000107.1 GCA_019695265.1 Bacteroidia bacterium
TGGCTGTATATGTAGAAGTATTTCCACCTACTACGCTACTTCCATTTTTCCATTCATAGGTATAGGTACCTGATGGTGTTGGGTTAGCTGTCAATACAACATTACCTCCATCGCAGAAGGTAGTTGGGCCGCCAGCTGAAATCGATACTGTTGGATTTGGATTTACCGTTACAACAGTTGGTGAAGATGTTGCAGAACAATTATTTGAACTTGTCACCACCACGGTATAACTACCAGATTGAGTTGCAGAATAGGTTGAAGAAGTTGCACCGGAAATAACAGAACCATCCTTCTTCCAAACATAGGAATATGTGCCACTTGGCGAGCCAACTGCAGTTAATAAAACACTTCCGCCTGCGCAAAATGTTAAGGGTGTTGAATTTGTGATTGATGCCGTAACATCAAAAGATGGCTCAGTTATTGTTACAGAAACAGGAACCGTGCAACCAGCATTGTCCTTCACCGTAATAATATAGGTGCCTGCTGATAATCCAGAAAAGGTATTAGACGATCCATAAGAACCACCATCTTTCTTATATTGATAAGGAGATGTTCCTGTGGCAGTAATTGTAACAGAACCAGTTGCGGCACCTTTACACAAAACATTTACTTGACTTCCAATTGATGCCGTTAATCCTGTTTGATTTACAGTAACGGAAGTTGAAACCGTACAATTTTTAGAATCTTTAACTGTAACTGAATAATTTCCAACAGGTATTGATGAAATAGTTTGAGTAGTTTGACCATTTGACCAAAGGTAAGTGTAAGGAGAGGTTCCACCTGATGGGGTTACAGTTGCAGAACCATTGCTTTGAAGACAAGTAGCCGGATTAGAAGAAGTTGAAGCAGACAAAACATTTGGCTGGGTAACGGTATATGTCCTATCCGTAAAACAACCTTGTGCATCTGTTACTCTTACTGTGTAGGTACCTGGAGCTAAACCTGAAATGGTACCAGTAGTTGCTCCAGTATTCCACAAAAAGGTATAAGGTGGAGTACCTTCTGATGCAACAACAGAAATACTACCATTATTAGCGCCATTGCAGGTTACATTAGTTACAGTTCCTTCAACTTTATAAACTTTTATGACAACAACTTGATCTTCCGCATTTGGAATAATACAAGCATCACCATTAACAACCCTTCTAAAATAGGTAGTTTGGGTTAATGAGCCAATTAAGGAATTAGCCAAATTTTGAGTAGTTCCACCTACAATGTTTGTCCAGTTAATACTATCAGTTGATGACTGCCATTGATATGCAATACCGGTTGAAACGGACGTATGGGCAGATGACGTTCCATTTCTAACAATTCTCGGCAAAGAATAAGAAGGTACGGAACCTGATAAACTAGTTGGTATACTTGCGTAACATATCTTTTGACTTCCGGTAATTGAATTCGATTGAAAATCTGGAGGATTTGCCCAAACAACTAGGCCGGGTTCGTAGGTAGTACTTGTTCTTGTTGTATTGAGAGCTCCAAAGGTTAAGGGAACATCATTTGATTTGGATGTTACAATAGTATATATGCGGCAATCAGAAAATTTAATACCTCTTTCACCAACCGGATCATAATCTGACAATGTACCACCATAATAGGTACCATATAATAAAGAGTTAAGGCCACTTGACAACTTTACAAAGATTTTATCATAGTCTCCTTTATTGGTTGTTTGCAATCCATTTACGCCAGAAAAGGCTGTGGACATATCAGTTGAATTAGAATAACCGAAGATGTAAACATCATTATTTAAATCAACATTTAAACCCATCATATTAATCTCATCACTGCTACCACCCAAATAGGTACCTGCAACAAAAGTTTGATTGGTATCCATGGAGGCAATGAAGAAGTCATTTGTCCCTCCCAGGTAGGAAGTTTTATAACCTCCCGATGCAGGAACATTTGATACAGGAAGTCCAGTTGTTATACCACCGAAATAAAGTCTTGATTTGGAAGTATTAAACTCCATACATAATATAGAAGAACTTTTTCCTGAGGTTGAATTAAAATAGGAAGACCATTTTGTTGTACCATTAGAAGATAACTTCATTAAGAAACCATCTCTATTTCCTGCTCTTGCATTTTGTCTTGGATTTAAAGTAGGGAAATTGGTCGATTTGGTATATCCGGCAACATAAATATCACCATTAGCTGAATTATTCAACATGATGGTAGGCTGATCCGTGTTCGCACCACCAAAATTCTTAAACCAAGAAATGGTGGTTAAGGCGGAATTTATTTTAAAAACAAAACCATCTATTCCTCCATTATTGATATTGGAAGCACCAGTGCTTGGAAGAAGTGTTGCCATATTGGTACTTGCAGTATTACCGCAAACCAAAATATCTCCAGAAGAAGTAAACCTTAAGTCAAAAGCACCATCATCTCCATTTCCACCGACAACAGCACTTTTAATAGAAGTACCATCCTGACTAATTTTAGTTACAAAAATATTATCTGTTGTTTGAGCACGATGGTCAATACTTGAACCTGTTCCATTAAAGGCTGTTCCTCCTAGGAGTGGATAATCGGTACTAGCGGTATATCCAACCATATATAAATTACCATCTGGTCCTTGCTCTAAGGCATATGGATTATCAGCACCAGAACCACCAATATAAGTTTGCCAAACACGAGTACCTGCTCCTTCCAAAGCAGAAGGTTGTTGGTATTTCCCAACGATTAAATCAATACTTCCATTTGCGGAATTATCAAAGGGTCCGGTAATCAAGTTTGTGGAACCATCTACCCTTGCTACAATATATATATAACCGGTTGCAGCGTCTACCCATATACCATGACCATGATTCTCCCCTGTTGAATTTGTATTAACCCAAGTTGCCCAGCGCAATGCAATAGGGTCAATAATCAATACTTGACCTTTATCATAATCCCCAAGACTAAATGAAATTTCATTATTGTTGGAAACAACATAGTGAGCTTCAACAATAACTTTCTTTCCGTTAATTTTTTGATAAGCGATTGGAGCTGGCAGAACCATTGGCCCCACAGAAGTATTTAAAGTAATAGAGCCATTTGAAGAAAGTTTAACTTGATCAATACCTTCAAACTTTAAAGCGATTTGATTATTATTAAATCCGGGTTTACAAATTAAGTCATACTCTAAAGTGCCTTCCTTAGATGGATAATATCTTACATCAACGCCATCATAAACATTACTATACCAAATCTCTTGATAATTCCCTACCGCTGAAACATCTTTGGCACCCAAACCAAAGAAATTAAATACATCCTTGTGTTTAGTTCTACTTTCCACCCTCATAGAAGGAGAACTATTTAAAAACTTCATTAACCAACCATGACCATTAACCTTAACTTTAGGTTCATTGAAAGGAAGGTGTTTATTGTGTGCTTCTTCTTCCCTTATACCTTGTTCAAATTTTTGAGAAGCAGCTTTTTGATCATAAGTTCCAACAAGCATACCTTCCTTGGTTGCTACTGCCTTCCCTAAAGGAAATTCTGCCTTAAACAAAACATTGGCCGGCCATTGGCCAGCATTTTGAGTAAAGTAGATTTGCTTTTCATAATGTTCAAGCATATCCTTCACTTCAGAAGTTAGTTCCTTTGATGAACTAATTTTCTGGTTCTGACCAATTGAAGAAAACTGAATTCCAGCAACAAACACTAACAGGGTGGTTAATGTTCGGGTTTTTGCTTTTTTTAGGGTGGTGTATAATTGTTCCATATGAGAAGAAAATATCTTTTCGCTACTTTATAAACTATTTAATTCCAATGATTTACAAACAAACGCTACTTCATTCAACAAAATCAAATAGCCTTTTATAGGTAAAAACATAGTGGGTTGATACGTAATTATTAACTTTTGGTTTACTAAAATTTTAGAGCAAGATCAAACCAATCAAATAATTCAAAAAATTCAAATTGGCCAGAACACTCCAAAATCTAAGGTCCGCAAAGATATCAAAAAGGCAACTAAGTCGTTAAATGAGGTCGAATTTTCGACTAATAACCAATTTTCCCCTGTTTTAGGAAAACCAACTTTGAAAAGGAAGAATATTAATTTACAAAAAACTTTCTAAAACAGACATCAGAATCAGTAACGACTTTTAGAATGAAAGCCCCTTTTAGAAATTGGGAATTATTCAAACTCATCTCCCAATCAGAAAGTTTACCTTCAAATAAGGAACTTCCAGTAAAATCTAAAATCTGAATATTTCTAATTGATGAGTAAGGATTAGTATCATCTGAAATTAAACCCTTCCAGATGTTATTTTCACAAATCTTCCTTTTGTAGTTTGATACTGCCTTAACTCCAACAGGATAATCTTGGCAAATAAATAAAGTAAATCGACCTTTTACAGAATCACCATTATTTGCAGTAAATGCATATTGTTGATTTAAAGTTTGAAAAGGTATAGTATCATTGGTATAAGCATCGAAAAGTGAAAGGTAAATATTCATTGAGTCGAATCCATAATACTCCGAAATAGTAAGCAAGTAATTTCCATCTGCAGTTGCTCTGGTTCCCAAAGGAATAGTTAGACAACCACCTGACATAGGAGATTTATAGCCATTCATTCCCAATTTCACCCATTGTCCATTATAAGGCACCCAAGTCATAACATTGGGAACACCATCTACACTGCTGTAAATTTTAGGAGCATCATAGGTATCTAGATCAAAAGTATCTGTCGCAAGTGGATGAAGATAAACTATTGCTTCATCTAAACTTACCCCATAAGTAATTTGAATTCGGATTAATGCTGTTGGAGGGATTTGAGAAATGCTCAAATTCCCCAAGGAGAAAAAGATTAAAATCAAAATCAACCTGAAAGCCTGCAAATGGGATTTCATTAAATTCAAAAGTTAGGATTGCAAAGTTACATCTTTCTTTAGACAAAAAAAACATAGTTTAAATCTGAAAATAACAAAAACAACCATCGGACTCAATTTTGGATTTGAGCAAATGGATCCCTCTAATTAATATTTAAGATTTCGAAACATAAAAAACAAAGCCAGATCTTGATAATTGAAATCAAAAAAACAAACCTGACAATTTGAGGAAAAAGTAAAAAATGCTTTACCAATGCATCTATTGACTTCTATGAATCAAACAATATCAAACTAAGAATAGCTGCTTACAACTTCATCTTCATTACTATTCCTTGGCCTATTTCAATCTTTTAGGAATAAAAATTCAAAATTGCCCCCAAGACTAAAAAAATCCAAACTTCTATTTTGAAACTATCAATTCGATTGGATTGAATTAACCCAATTTTCTATTATTTCATGTCCAAAATCCGTTAAAATACTTTCGGGATGAAATTGAATTCCAGTTATTGGATATTCAATATGTTCGAAGGACATTACTATTCCTGCATTGTCAAAACTTGTAACTTTCAAACATGAAGGGAAACCGGCTGATTTGAACCCCCAAGAATGGTATCTTGCAGATTTAAAAACAGTGGGAAGGTTTTTAAAAAGAACAGAATTACCTAAATGAATTGTTTCTCTTGAAACGCCATGATGTATGAACTCTAAATTGAGCAGCTTGGCACCAAAATATTCACCTAACCCTTGATGACCTAAGCAAATCCCAAGAAATGGTTTTGTTTTAGCATATTTTTGAATAATGCCGGGCATTTTACCGGCCTGACAAGGCAAGCCTGGACCTGGAGATAAAATTATACCGTCATACGCATTAATATTAACATCTTCCAATTGATTATTTCGATAAACATCAACCAGAACATCGTTATTTACCAAAAGGTAATGGTAAAGATTAAATGTAAAGGAGTCATAGTTATCAATGAGAAGAAATTTCAAAACTTCGAATTAAAGTGAATCCAAATAATCCTTAGTAAGTTTATTTGCCAGTTTGGGATCAGCTTTTCCTTTCGATTGTTTCATTACTTCACCCATGAACAATCCAATTAGTCCAACTTTTCCGCTTTTATATTCGGCTACCTTTTCCGGGTATTTATCAACGGCTGCAATTACAAACTCCATAAGATTTTCACTGCTACTATCTTGCAGCAGGTTCAAGGATTCGGCTAACTGCAAAGGAGTACTACTTGGATCTACAACCATTTTTGGAAACAATTGTTGAGCAGCAACAGAAAAGCTGACTTTACCTTGATCAACCAAATCAATTAAATGAGCTAAACGTTCCGGGGAAATTGCAAACTGGGTTATATTTAATCCATTTTCATTCAAATAAGATTTAACCGGACCTAAAAGCCAATTTGCTGAAGCTTTGTAGTTGGAACAATGCTTAATTAGAACATTAAAATATTCAGCAAGTTCCCTTGATTCGGTCAGAATTAACGAATCATATTCACTTAAACCCAATGAATGTTGATACCGTTTAAGAAGCACATTGGGCAAATCAGGGAGAACAATTTTAATCCCTTGAACATAATCCTGAGTAACTACAACAGGAGGCAAATCAGGTTCAGGAAAATATCTGTAGTCATTTGCCATTTCTTTACTCCTCAGAAGAAATGTTGTTCCATTGGATGCATCAAAACTTCTGGTATCTTGGCTTATTTCAATTCCTTCCTCAACTGCTTCAATTTGTCGTTTTATTTCGAACTCAATAGCCCTTTGAACGTTCCTGATGGAGTTCATATTTTTTACCTCTACCTTTCTACCGAACTTTGATTCACCTTTAAGTCTAACCGAAACGTTTGCATCACAACGCATGCTACCTTCTTCCATGTTTCCATCACAAATCGATAAATACCTAACCAACTTTCTAACTTCTGTAAGGTATTTATATGCTTCATCTGCAGAGCGAATATCCGGCTCAGAAACCATTTCCAACAAAGGCACACCTGCTCTGTTCAAATCTACCAAGGTATGGAATGGGTCAATATCATGAATGCTTTTACCGGCATCCTCCTCCATATGAATTCGAGTAATTTTAATCTCTTTTTCTTCTCCGCTATCTAATTTGATGGAAATGGCACCGCCTGTACAAATCGGAGTAGTATCTTGAGTTATTTGATACCCTTTAGGCAAATCTGCATAAAAATAATTTTTCCTCGCATAACTATTCACTTCTCGGATATTGGCACCAACCGCCAATCCTAATTTAACAGCATACTCGATAACTTTATTATTTACCATTGGCAAGGTTCCGGGATGCCCTAAGGAGATTGCACTAACCAAGGTATTAGGCATTGCTCCGTATTCAGCCGGATCGTTGCTGTAAGCTTTGGATGAGGTTAATAATTGGATATGGACTTCAAGTCCAATAACAGCTTCGTATTTCTCGTACACACTCATAAGATTGAATTTGCAAAGGTGGGAAAAAAGGAGGAAGTTTAGGCAGGTTAAAATCAAAAATTATACTTTTGTAAATGCAGGTTATTGAAGTCATATCAAAGAAAGAAATAAGCGCCTTTCATCAAATCCCGTCGATTATTTATAAAAATGATCCTCTTTGGATACCCCATCTTAAGCAAGATATTGAAAAAATTTTTGATCCTCAGAAAAATAAATTCTGGAAACATGGTGAGGCAAAACGATGGATTTTAAAGAACGACCAAGGAGAGCTAATTGGAAGAGTAGCTGCATTTATCAATAAAAAGTTAAGTGATAGTTTTAAGCAACCAACCGGTGGATTTGGCTTTTTTGAGTCGATTGATGACCAATCTGCGGCATTTCTGCTTTTCGACACATGCAGAAACTGGCTAGAATCAAAAGGAATGAAGGCCATGGATGGGCCGATTAACTTTGGTGAAAAAGATCAATTTTGGGGATTAATGGTAACCAACTTTGACAATCCAACCACCTACGGAATGAACTACAACCCGGCATATTATCAAAAACATTTCGAAGCTTATGGTTTTAGGACTTACTACGAACAATATGTTTTCCAAAGAGCGGTGTATCAGCCGGCGCAAGATATTTTTGTCAAGAAATCGGAAAATTTATTAAGCTCAGATTCCAATTTCAATTGCAAAATAATTGACAAAAAAAACCTTGGAAAATTTGCTGAAGATTTTAGGACAATTTATAACAATGCCTGGGGAGGTCATGACAACTTCAAACCGATGGAAAAGGAACAAGCGATGAACATTATGAATAAATTAAAACCTATTCTTGATCCGGACATCACCTACTTTGCTTACTACAAGGACGAACCAATAGGATTTTACATCAGTATTCCGGAATTAAATGAACTTTTTAAATATGTAAATGGGAATTTAAATTGGTGGGGTAAAATAAAATTTATGTATCATAAATTAAAAGGAGATTGCCGAACAATGTATAGCATTGTATTTGGAGTAACAAAGGAATATCAAGGAAAAGGAGTTGAAGGATTAATGATAAAATTTGCCGAAAAACATGTATATCCGCTTAATAGATATGACAATATAATTTTAACATGGATAGGAGATTTTAACCCTAAAATGTTGAAAGTAATTGAAAATCTTGAATGTAAAAAATGGAGAACATATATTACATATCGAATAATATTTGACCCAAATATAGAATTTGAAAGAGCACCAATAATAGACTAAAAAAAACATTTTATCCGATAAAAAAATCAATTTTAAATTAGATAATTAAGATGTTTGAAAAAAAAAAACATTGAATAAGGCTTATAGATACAGAAACTATTTGGGTTTAAAATTATTTTTATAGGTAGCGCATCGGGCAACGATAGAGGCAAGTAGCCCACAGGCACACGCGGCGCTAGCCAAGTGGGCCGAGGACTACAGCCGATAGCGTGACCCGAACGCCCGTGCAGGTTTTTTAGGACTTAATAAAAAGCTAGTTGGGCGGAGGGGGCCCGCATAATCCGTATTACATAAATTAAAAGATTCGTTTTGATTGACATTTTTAACAGAACCCCAATATCACTCCTTAATAAAAGGCATAACAACTACGTCTGTTTCAAACCTAATTTTTACAAAAAACAAACCAGACTTTAGATCTGCTATTTGAATAGGAAAAGAATTAAGCCCTGTAAGAGCATGCAGTTTTTCGGTTTGCCTAATTTTTTGCCCGATTACATCAAGAATTTCTAAGGAAAACAATTGAGGGTCATTCATGGAAAAATTAAGATAAAGCTCCGTACTGGCAGGATTAGGGAATAAAGTAGCGCCCTCCAAAGCCTTGTAATTTGACACATTTGCCCCAATATCAAGATTTATATCATCCAGATAAAAATGGTTTCCTCCCCTGGAAATGTAAACAAATTTGAACCTAAAATCGGGTTGAAAGTAACTTGATGGAATACTAACTGAGACTTGTTTCCAATCTGAAGGTCCGGGCACAAACTCCCCTTGATTTATTGCTGAAGTGACCAGGTTATCTCCTTGAATATTTTGACGGAGAGCCCAAGGACTGCTGCAAGACTTCCTCATGTATAGCAACAACTGGTCTGTATTAGATGAGTCGCGTTTTGCATGTGCATATTTAAATGACAAATTGATTTGAGTTGCATTGGTAAGATCTATTGCAGGTCCAACTAATTCGTCTTTGGTTGTCAATTCAGAAGAAGAACATGTAATAAAAACCGAAGAGCTATCACTAGCTCCGAAGTTAGAACTTATTAAGAAATTATTCTCATTATCCAAACTATTTCCAAACCAACCAGCATCATTCAGATTACTAACATTTTCAAAAGATTCAATATATGGGAATGCTTGTTGGGAAGTAGCAGGCAAAACTGAAATTTCACCTATTTTATTAAGCTGATTGGACGATCCACCTAAATAAACTTTCAACGAAACATCATATGTTCCGGGATTTGCATATACAACGGAGGGATTATTTGTATTCGAAGTGGAAGGATTTCCACCACTAAAGGTCCATTGCAGCGAATCAAATGGGCCTTCGAAACTTTCGTTAATAAAGGAGACGCTTTGCCCTTCACATATAACCTTATTATCGGAGGAAAATTGTACTTCACATAGTTCTTGGGTTTGCGGATACACACCGGTTTCTATCAGGTTTTGCAATTGCCATAGGTTATTTCTATGGCCAATAGGAGAATTTAGACAGGCATGCATCCGATCTCTTTGCCCATAGGTGAACATGATATTACAATAGGAATAATCCATGGCATTTTGAACCATATCGACGGTATTTCCGCAGGAGGCACCTGACAAGGCGCAAGATTGCCAACCGATGGTAGGAGGAGTATCATCAACCAAATCATCTATTGAACAATCTTTGTTTGGATCGGCACAAGGATAATAATAAAATCCCGGAACATTATTACCTCCCCAAATATGATGCAAGTTAAGATAATGGCCACATTCATGAGCTAGAACTACTGACCGAGTAGGGTCAGAAGTTCCGATACTTCCAACATAGCTATGAGCAATAACAATTCCATCCCATAAAGGAATAGTATCGGCATCGGAAGGCCAGATGGAATGTCCTGCCAGGCCGGCAGCTTCTATGCATACATATATATTCAGGTATTTTGATGGATCCCAATGAATTAAGTTCTTTACAGAATGATCACCAACCCGTGTAAGGGAAGATGCAATGCGATTAATTCCATTGTGACAATTTCCTTGAGGATCCTTGGTTGCCAGCCTAAATTCAATCTGACAATCTGCATGAACAGGCTTAAAGGCCGGAATGATATCCGCGGTATCGGCACCACGCTTTCTAAAGGTATTATTCAGGATTCTTATTCCATCCAAAATCTGGTCGTCGCTAATATTCTCCGTACCAAAATCATGAATAACATGGAAAACCACAGGAATGATATACAATGGAGAATCGGAGTTAGCAGAAATGGAGCGATTAAGAGAAAACTCTTTAGTAAATTTTTCCAATTCAGCTTCTCTTTTAACTACAGCCTTAGCAACCTCAGGATGCATTTTTAAGGTATTAATACGGATTTCATCTGCACCACAATGAAGCAAGTCTTGTGCAATTGAATAATTAGCACCTAACAACCAGCAAACTAACCCAATAATTGCGCTTCTTTTCATACTTTCAAAAGTAATTATTAAAACATATTTGCAAAATAAGCCAAATAATTAGAAGCCACAACTTCAAAACCAAAGCATTAATCTTACTTCTCCTTATTTTTCGTTTTCACTGATTATCGGATTTCCTATTTTCAGGAACCTTATCAAAAAAACTTGTTCCCCTTCAGCCATAGTTATAAGGCCTTCGGATTTGGATGACCTAATTCAACATTAAATTACAGCCTCTGACCTCTGCCTGATCAAACCTTCCTAGAATTTCAAACTGACCATTTTCATGAACTTTCCCTAGATCATCAATGGCTAAAAAAGGACAAGAGAAACAATTCGCTAAATCTATCACATTCACCCCACCTACTCTATTTATTAAAGACATGGCGGCTAATGGATTGTCGGTTTCTCTAAGTTGAATTTTCATCCAGGGCGGAGTGTTAAAAACGCCTTCTCCCAATGAATATGCCTGAGACAGCAATTCAGTCATCCCATATTCTGAATGAATGTAATCAACCCCAAAAGCCTTGGTTAATTCCAGATGCAATTCCATCCGAGTTAATTCCTTTCGTCTACCTTTCATACCACCTGTTTCCATAACAACAAGGTTAGACCCTTTATTCGAATCAAACAGAGCAAATTCAGGAGATTCAATAAAATCCAAAAGACCAAAACTAACCCCTAACAACATTGTTTTTCGTCCTGAGGCCAAACTATTTTGAAGGTTTTGAGCCAGGGAAGAAAAATCGTTCAGGTAAAAACCACTCAAGAGGCTATTCGAATGTTGAATAAGATAGTCGGCCATATAGACCAAGGAAGAGCCTGAGCGTTCCAGATAACCGGGTAAGAGAGCGAAAATAGTCCATTCTGAAATGGAACCATAAACTTGTTCAAATGCCTTTAAAAAACTAGACACATATACTTCCGGGAACGGTACATAATGTCGGGATGGTTGTGTTCCGGTAGTAGTACTGGATGTAAAACACAAGGAATCGATTCTGTTGGTGAATTCCAGACCAACCTTAAACTGTTTAAAAAAACGAACCGGTAAAAATGGAATTTGTTCCAGGCCGGAAACGGAGGAAATGTCAATTTTCAGGTATTGAATCCATTCCGAATAGATAGGATTCCATTTTCCATGCAAGCGAAATTGTTCCAAACTCAATTCCAGAAAATCCTTATCTGACAAATCAATCCGAATAGCTTTTTCAGCAAGGTTTAACAGGTAATCTCGGTTTGGTTTCATTGCTGCAAAGGTGGTAAAATGTTGACAAATCCGATTAGAAATAAAAATTGAAATCCCTAAACAAAACCACATCAAACCAGCCTTACTTATCGAGAAAGTTTAACCTGTTCTGTCGTTTCTGCCTACATTTGAACCGCCTAAAAAAAAATGGAAAAACTAGTTGCACTTTTAAGAGGAATCAATGTAAGCGGACAAAAAATTATTCCTATGAAAGAACTTCAAGGTTTGTTTGAAAAGCAAGGATTAGGACATGTAAAAACCTATATTCAAAGTGGTAATGTAGTATTCACCAGTTCGAATAGAAAAGGCTTGGAACTCCTTCTAGAACAAGCTATTCTGGAACATTTCGGATATGAAGTACCTGTATTTATCAGAAGTCAGGAAGAACTGCAAGACCTGGTTGGGAAGAATCCTTTTGAAAGTCCGGATCGTGAAAAAAGTTACTTGGTTTTTCTTGAAAAAACTCCAACTCAGGAGCAATTTAAAAAAGCCCAGGAATTTGTTGGAACCGACGAAGAATTGGTATTGGTTGGCAAAGAAATATACTTAAAAACCCCATCGTATGGTAATACTAAAATAAACAACAACTTTTTGGAGAACAAGCTACAACAAAAGGCAAGCACCCGCAATTGGAATACGACCAATAA
>JAIBAJ010000108.1 GCA_019695265.1 Bacteroidia bacterium
TTCAATACGTATGCCAATTGGCGACAAAGTAAAAGGTCGTTTATTTAATGTAATTGGAGAGGCTATTGATGGAATTAATAGTGTTTCCAATGAAGGTGGATATACTATTCACCGCACACCACCTAAGTTTGAAGAATTATCTACATCAGCGGAGGTTCTTTTTACAGGTATCAAAGTAATTGACTTGTTAGAGCCTTATGCCAAAGGTGGTAAAATTGGATTGTTTGGTGGAGCCGGTGTTGGTAAAACCGTATTGATCATGGAATTGATTAATAATATCGCGAAAGGTTATGCAGGTCTTTCTGTATTTGCCGGTGTGGGTGAGCGTACGCGTGAAGGGAACGATTTGTTGAGAGAGATGATTGAATCGGGCGTTATCAAGTATGGTGATGCATTTAAACATTCGATGGAAGAAGGTGGATGGGATTTGAGCAAAGTGGATTTGGAAGAGTTGGCAAAATCTCAGGCTACCTTGGTGTTTGGACAAATGAACGAACCTCCAGGGGCTCGTGCACGTGTGGCCTTGTCTGGTTTGACTATGGCGGAATATTTCCGTGATGGTGATGAGCAAAGTGGAGGACGTGATATTCTTTTCTTCATTGATAATATCTTCCGTTTTACTCAAGCTGGTTCTGAGGTATCTGCGTTATTAGGTCGTATGCCATCAGCGGTAGGTTACCAACCAACCCTTGCCACTGAGATGGGTTTGATGCAAGAGCGTATTACTTCTACCAAACGTGGTTCTATTACCTCTGTACAAGCGGTTTATGTGCCTGCGGATGACTTAACTGACCCTGCACCTGCTACTACCTTTGCCCACTTAGATGCTACAACGGTATTAAGTCGTAAAATTGCAGAGTTGGGAATTTATCCTGCTGTGGATCCATTGGATTCTACTTCTAGGATTTTATCTCCTGCGGTACTTGGTGATAAGCACTATAATACTGCTCAAAGGGTGAAACAAATTCTACAACGTTACAAAGAACTTCAAGATATTATTGCCATTCTAGGTATGGATGAGTTGTCTGAAGAAGATAAATTGGTGGTACACAGAGCACGTCGTGTTCAACGTTTCTTGTCACAACCATTCCACGTAGCGGAACAATTTACCGGTCTTAAAGGTGTTTTTGTTGATATTGAAGATACCATTAAAGGTTTCAATATGATTATGGATGGCGAGGTAGATCAATATCCTGAAGCAGCATTTAACTTGGTAGGTTCAATTGAAGATGCCATTGAAAAAGGTAAAAAACTATTGGCTGAAGCTAAATAATTAACTTCATGTACATCGAAATCGTAACTCCGGACTCTGAGCTTTATGCAGGAGAAATTAATGTGGTTCAATTACCGGGTTCAGAAGGTTCTTTTGAATTGATGAACATGCACGCACCTATTGTAGCAACCCTTACTAAAGGTAAAATTAAGGTAGTTGACGGAAGCAATAACACTAAATTCTTCGAAGTAAATGGAGGGGTTGTGGAAATGAATAAAAATAAAGTTATTGTATTAGCAGAATAATTGTATTTTTGCCCTCCTTTTCAAAAAAGGTACAATATAGTTGGTTCCGTAGCTCAATTGGATAGAGCATCTGACTACGGATCAGAAGGTTTGGGGTTCGAATCCCTACGGGACCACTCAGGGAAAGCACGCTACTTTTGGCGTGCTTTTTTTTTGTATCTTTCTCTAAATCCCCTCCAATACAAAGCCAAGCTTGCTAATTTAGACAGTTTGGGTGTTCGATAGTTGTTTTTTGAGAAAATAGATTTTTCGGGTAAAGTCGAAGTTTGCTGGTAAAGATCTTATTAGCATTTTTACAACATAAACCCTTTACTCCCTATATTCACCATTGGTTATATTTTCTAAGGAATTTTCCTTATTAAATAACCCTGAAGTTATTCCAACGCAAACTAACTATATGGTCCGCACAACAGTTTGGTTAGCACCCGGGTTAGGGATTGCAGTGGAAATCCTTTTTGTCGAGGTTACGAGCAAAAAGATTGGAACGTAAAGCCCGACCCGTAGGGGAACCCCCAACTTTTCAAAAATAGACTAGTGCTTATTTTTAATATAAGTTGCCATAAAGAATGAGTTTTATTCTGGTTCTTTCTGTGTATGGGCAAGGTAACGCTTAAGCCAGCGCAACAGAAATACTTTTTGAGGATGAAGTTCTTTAAGCCTTTGACGATTAATTTGACGCTCGAAAAGCTGGGTTTGTCTTTCATCTGACTTTTGGCTGAAGTAGGCTATACTTTCCTTTAATAGTTGCTTTATGGAGGTGTCGTGAAACAGGGCTTCCTGGAGAATGGTATGGCTAATCAATATCTCGGCCCTTTGCCAACTTTGGTGTATTATGCACCATTTTAGTTCCAATAACAATGCCTCACCCAGGAATACACGATTGCCTTGTTGTTCTAACAAAACAATATCGGAAAGTAACTGTTGGTAAAGGTCGTCAGGACTTTTTTCTTGCACCTGTATACCAAAATCGAGGTAAACCTGTAAGTAGACCATCCACACGGGATTGAAGGCGTTATGTGTATTGTTGGCAGCCTGGAATTGAGACAACTTGCGACCATATTCCAGTGCATCTTTGGGTTGTTCTGCTGCAAGTGCTCCCCGAATGGCATTGATATAGGTTGTTTCATTGACCAATCCTAGCTGAGACTTGCTATTGCCCGGTTCTTGCAATAATTGCTTGTAAGTTTCGTAAGAGGATTTGAAATGGCAGGTATTATAGAGGTAAAAAGCTCTGATTTCCAACAAATGATAACGCTGACTATACTCGTAATTGACCCGGAAGTTGAACAAGGGCATTTCAGGATGAAGGTTGTGAAGCTTCCAAACCGAATTCATATGTCGGCCCACAATATTCATAGCATGCACGTATTCTCGGCTGCCTAGTTTGTAATAGGCGGAAGCAAATTCATAACAATATCTGAATCGTGGGTAGGAAGGATGTTTGAGGGCAAACCGTTTTAATTCGTTTAAATGGACTATTGCCGCCTTCATACCCATGCTGAAGTTGACTTCATATACCTTACGGGCCCTATTTAAACATTGCAGCAGATCGGTATGAAGGTTTAATGAGAGGTTGTATTGTTGATGGAGGTCTTGGTTTTTATCTAAGCGGTTAAAGGTTTGATTGGCAAATATTAAGCTATCAATGGCCTCTGGTAAGAGCTCAAACAGGTTGAGGTTCCAAAGGCGATTGACCAAGTTTTCAAGTTTCGCATAGGTTTTGGTGACCTGTCCCTCCCGAATGCGACGTTGCATGGTTTTTAGCTCAATTTCATAGCGGTGGAAAAGGCTTTGGGAGGCCTGATCAAAGGATTGCATGTTGAGGTAATCCAATAATTTTTTGCGTATCTTATAGTAGCGGTTTTCCAAGACCGAATAAGGCTGGGTTTGTTCCGGATATAAAAATGAAACAACATCCCGGTTAAAGAAACTCTCGTTTGTACAGGCTTCTAAAAAGTCAAGCAGGCGTAGGGGAAGCGTTTGACCATTCAGTGACTTTCGAATGTTCAATTGTTCGGTTGGGTTTAGTTGCCGGTAGGTATGCAATAGCTGTTTATTCATGTTTTATGAACTCATAAAAAATTTAAATATACCTTGATTATTAATATGTTTAAAATTTTTGATGTATTATACTGTATTCAGTTAATAAAGGTATACAAATTTATATGAAAGGGCTTGTCCTTACTTTTGTGATCAAATTAATTTCAACATGAAAAACGCAACAAATTTTATTTTTCAAAAGACCTTTCTAGCCTTGGTTTGTTTGGCTTTGGTTTTTACCTCTTGTAAAAAGGACGGGGATTCGACCGATTCAAAAAAGTATGTTTTAGTAATTGAGAATGGTGCACAAGGTCTTACCTTAGGCTCAGGGGTAAGCTTTTCGGCAGTTTTGGTAGGAACGGATGGACAGGTGGTAGTTCCACCTTCGGTTTCCTGGTCGAGCAGTGTAGCCGAGGCGGGTAGCTTTACCGGAAGCACGTTTGTTAGTGCCAGTGCAACTACTACGATTATTACAGCCACTGCCAGTTATGAAGGACAAACGTATACGGCATCGGTTCCGGTGGGTATTCATGAATCAGCTTCCTTATTCACGGTTGTACCTTCCGCCATAGTGTGGTCAACCAATTCCGGGTCTATTCAATTGGAAACCATTTATTTTGGAACTTCTGCTGCAAGTTATTCCTTCACAAGCAGCAACTCGGGAGTAGCAAGCGTAGATGCCAATGGTTTGGTAAGTTTTACAGGAACCGGTAATTGCGCCATAACTGTTAACGCAAGCATTGGTGGACAATCATCGCAGTTTGTAGTTCCGGTATTGGTAGTTGGGGACCCCGGGGTAGATTTGCCTGTTTCCCGAATCGAATTGACTCCATCATCCGGGGCCATGTTTCGTAATGAAACCCTTCAGTTTTCAGCAAAAGCATTTAATAGCAGCAATTCAGACGTTACCTCCAGTACAACTTTCGAATGGAGTGTTGTACCTGCCGAAGATGAGGAAGGAAACCAAGAGCCAATTCCTGTAAGTATTGATCAAACAGGATTAGTTAGCTCTACCGGTGCAGTTGGACATGCATATGTTCGGGTTAAATCAAAAGGGGTAACTGCCTCGGCTGAAATTGCTGTTTATCCTGATACGGTGGTAATGGTTAGTCCTTTCCATGCTGATTTTGGTGGTTTTACGGTGGATCCATTTACCGGAAACATAACCCAGAATCCAACGAGTGGTTCGTTTACAGCCACAACCTATAAAGTAGATCGAGTAGCTTTTCGAAATGGTTCGTCCAATTATTTAGTGAATATAGGCAATTTGCCAGGGTTAAAGTGGGAATTGCCTCTGACCGGTATTCCAATTATTGATCAACAATTAAATATTGTGAGTATTTCCAATCCCAACTCTGCAACAACAACAATCTCTTCGAATGGAGGGGCTTCTGCAGGGGCAACCTTTGTAATGGCTTACTATCCTAATCAATTAACCATTGAACCTGGAGTTGTTGCAATAACCGTTATGCCATAACACTAAATTTCTTTATTCAAAAAGATGGAGGGCGTTTGTCTTCCATCTTTTTTGTTTTACGGACTATTCTAATGGATCATGTAATTTTGAGTTGTTGGAAAATGTCAATAAAACAAACGGCTTTCTTTTTAAATTCTTTGTATGCGGGCCCCCTTCGCCCAACTAATTTTTAGCGTAATCTAAAACAAACTGCATGGGCGTTCGGGTCACGCTATCGGCTGTAGTCCTCGTCCCCCTAGGCTAGCGCCGTCGGTGTCCTGTGGGCTACTTGCCTCTATCGTTGCCCGATGCGCAACCCATACAGGTGGTCTCTAACCCAAATTACACCTGTACCTATTATACCAATGATTTTTGAGAATTAGTCCAATACTATTTTGAATTTAGATAAGGTGTTTGAAACATTCAAACTAGTTAAGTTTTTGTAAATCAATCTGTTTTTTTAATCATGTAACAGATGCTCCACAAAATGCTTGAGTAGGAGTACCTACAACAAAATAAAGTAGATCGGATTTGCTATCCTCGTATAGATTATTAGGAATTAAAAATGATTTTAAAAATGGAAAAGGTGGTCAATCTTTTTAAATATATAAAATAGCAGAGGAAGTTGAAGATTGACCAACCTTTGGGTTTTCTAGGGGTTTTAGGATTTATTTCTTGGAGGTTTGTTTTCTGGGTCTGGGTGGTAGGCCTGGAAAACCAATGCTTAGTTTTAGGTTTTTCATTGTAATTAGCTTTAGGGAGATTTTATATGACCTTGTTTTTTGAATTTAATCCCATGTAACGGTATGATTAAAGAAATATTGGTCCAAACGAATGGTTGTACAATTCTCCTTTCTTTTAGATTTCACAGTCAATTCGGTAAAATCGTAATGGATAACAATTCCAGGTCGAAACGTATCGATTCCTCCCCAGATAATCCTATCAGTAATCTTTTGGTTCTTCCAAACCCGACGGCTTATTTTTCTTTTTGACCTGAAATAATCAAAAGGATAAAACACGACCACGTAAACCTTCTCTTCATTTCTATTGGTATAGGTAGCCGTGCTTGCCATCTGAACTTATTTTTCTGATGGTAAACATCCTCAAATTGAAGATTGAGTGTTTGGTAAAAAAAAATCAATTGTCGCATTAAAAATTCGCAGTTGGAATTTTTAATTAATTGATTGTGATTTATTTAATAGGGTGAAATGTGCTAAAAAAAACTTGTTGTTAAGCCCGAAATTTAACATGAATTCCTACTTATTGAAGCAAAGTCCCACTAATTTGTTTTAATTCCGTTTCTGCCAGTTTGGATAAATACTGGGCATTAACCAACCTTGAATTTGCATCAATAAAGGATCTTTCCACATCTTTCAACTCCAAAAGAGTAGAACTTCCGGCTTTGAAACGTTCTCTTGCAACCATTACAGATTCCTTGGCAACCTGCAAGTTGGCTTCTTCCATTTCCAGAACACTTAAGGCATAACTAAACTTTCGAAAAGCCATAATTATTGAAGATTCAGTCTGATTCTGTAATTCCTCCATTTCAAGCTTAATACCATTCAGACCTAATTGGGCCGTATGTATTTTCCGCCTTAAATTTAGACCATCAAAAACATTCCAACTTAAATTTAATCCGGCAGTCAATCCAAGGTTTTGATTGTATTGGATAATGCTTGCCTGGTTGGTTGACCTGGAATAGGTGTATCCTGCCGAACCAATAAGTTTTGGATAATATCCTGAACGGATTTCTTTTAAGCTTAATTCAGAGATCAGGCGATACTGTCTTAAATTGGTTAAACCTGAATTGTTTTGAATGGCATCTGTTTTTAAATTCTCCAGCACAAAGTCCTTTTTTAATTGGATACCTGTTTCTACTTCCAGAGCGGTTTCCGGTTTCCGGCCTAACAAAACGTTTAATTGGGTTTTGGCATTTTCTATGGCCAATAATTGATTTAACCGGGCAGACTTCTGTTCATTTAGGTCAACTGTTGTTTGAAGGAATTCCATTTTGGAGGCAGTACCAATTTCCCACTTGTTTTTTGCCAATTCCATTCTTTCTTTTAGCAATACCAGGGTGGTATCAATAACACGAAGCATTTCTTGTTGTTTGACAATTTCAAGGTAAGAGCTAATTACTTTTCCGACTACATTTTCCATTTGCTGCCTTAGTTCTGTTTCACTTAGAACTTTGGTAGCTTTTAGTTTATCATAAGTAATAAACATTTTGAATCCATCGAATAAAGTCCAATTTAAACTTACTCCGGCACTGGTATTGGTAGATTGAGCCCCCTTTCTGTTTATTTCATTACCGGTGCTCAGCTTTTGTTGGGTATTGTTTAAAGCAAAGTTTTCTCCGGCACCGATAGAAACCACAGGCAACATTCCGGCATTTCCAATGGTTGATTCATTTTGTGCAATGTCCACTTTATTACGCGAAATTTGAACAGAGAAATTGCTTTTTAAAGCTTCTTCAATGGCCGATTGCATGCTTATTCGTTCTTGTCCTTTAACGGAGAAAGTCCAGAGGCAACAAGCGATTACCCAAATGAATCGGAACAAAACAAAACTTCGAGTCACTAGTTTAGGCATGCTCAATAGGTTTGGTTTCAATGTCTTCATCTTCCTGTGGCTTGAATTCTTTGCTCATATAGGAATACATGGCAGGAATTACATATAAGGTTAAAATAAGAGAAAGTAATACACCTCCGGTTACCACTATTCCCATTCCGGTTCTGCTTTTTGAGCCTGAACCTAAAGCCAATGCGATAGGTAAAGCACCCAAAGCAGTGGCGATACTTGTCATTAAGATAGGCCTCAATCTGGCAACAGCCGCTTCCATAATTGCCTCTGCTTTGGATTTGCCCTTTTCTTTTAATTGATTGGCAAACTCTACAATTAATATTCCATTTTTGGTGACCAAACCAATAAGCATAATCATTCCAATTTGGCTGAATATATTGTTGGTTTGATTGAAATACCAAAGTGAAAACAAGGCACTACCAAATGCCAATGGGACTGTAAACATGATTACCAATGGATCAATGAAACTTTCAAACTGTGCTGCTAATACAAGATAAATTAAAACCAATGCCAACAATAATGCAAAAAGTACATTGGATGAACTTTCGGCAAAATCTCTGGATGGACCGGTTAAGGCAGTTGAAAAACTATCGTCTAAAACCTTCTTTTTGATTTCATCCATCACTTTTATTCCTTCCCCAATGGTTTTGCCAGGAGCTAAACCTGCACTAATGGTGGCGCTTTGGTAACGGTTGTAATGGTACAATTGAGGAGGACTACTGCTTTCCATAGCCATTACCAGATTATCCAATTGTATTGATTCACCTTTTGAGTTCTTTACGTATAACGATTTTAGATCAATTGGTTCGTCTCGGTTTGCTCTATCTACCTGACCGATTACTTGGTACTGCTTCCCATTCATTGTGAAATAAGAAAAGCGTTGTCCGCTAAAGGCCAATTGCATAGTTTGTGCAATTTCACCAACTGAAACACCCAATGATTTTGCCTTTTCACGGTTTATGGTAATGGTTAATTCTGGACGGTTGAATTTTAGATTGACATCAAAACCTTGAAAAGTTGGATGCTTGCTAACTTCTTCCATAAACAAGGGGATCACTTGTTGTAATTTCTCAAAATTGGGTGCTTGTAAAACATATTGGACAGGAAGTGAGCCCCTGGGGCCTCCTCCAGCCGAAATCGTTTGTTCCTGAATAACAAATACTTTGGCTTCCGGAAAGTTTTTGGCTTGGCTGCTCATGTAATCTGCTATTTGTTGTTGACTTCGCTTTCTGTTTTCGGGGTCAACAAATTTCAGTCTTACAAATCCGGTATTAACAGCACCCGAACCGGCAAATCCGGGAGCAGTTACGGTAAGAAGTAAATCTTTTTCAGGGATTGAATCTGCAATAAAATCGGTAAGTCGGAGCAGGAAATTATCGGTGTATTCATACGAAGCACCTTCCGGAGCGGTTATGGAAAGCCTTACCCAGCTTCTATCCTCTAAGGGTGCAAGTTCGGCAGGTAAACTTTTGAATGAAAAATAGCCAATTCCTAAAATTCCCAAAAGGATGATAATTGCCATCCATCGAATCTGCATAAAGCTTTTTAATGAATTCCGATAAGTATCGTTCATCCATTGAAAAAATGGCTCAGTTAGTTCATAAAACCGACTTTTCTTATCGTTTTTACGAATTAATCTGGCATTTAACATCGGGGTCAATGTCAGGGAAACAAAAGCTGAAATCAAAACTGCGGAGGCGATTACCATTCCAAATTCTTGAAACAGTTTTCCAACAAAACCTTGCATAAATACGATGGGAAGAAACACTGCTGCAAGGGTAATGGATGTAGAAATTACGGCAAAAAAGATTTCATTCGATCCTAAAATGGCCGCCTGAATAGGTTTATAGCCTTGCTCAATTTTTTTGAAAATATTTTCAGTAACCACAATGCCATCATCTACCACAAGTCCGGTAGCCAATACAATCGCCAATAAGGTTAACACATTAATGGAAAATCCTAGAATGTACATGATGAAAAAGGTTCCTATCAAAGAAACCGGAATGTCTATCAATGGTCGGAAGGCAATAAGCCAATCTCTGAAAAATAAATAAATGATGATAATTACCAACACCAATGCGATAGCCAAGGTTTCTTGAACTTCCTCAATTGACTTTAAAATAAATCGGGTGTTATCCAACGCAATTCCAAAACTGTAATCCTTGGGTAGGTCACGTTGAATGGCGTCATACCGTTTATAAAATTCAGTAGCAATGTCGATGTAATTTGCCCCGGGTTGTGGTACTAATGCCAGACCTATCATCGGAATTCCGGATTGCCTTAAGATGGTTTCTTCGTTTTCCGGTCCTAGTTTAGCATAACCTACATCCCTAAGTCTGATAACCTTACCACCTTGGTCAAGAATAATAAGGTTGTTAAATTGTTCTTCATCTTTAAGTTTTCCGGCAGCCTTCACGGTCATTTCTGTAAAGTCACCTGCAATTTTTCCGGTTGGAAGTTCAACATTTTCTTTATCCAATGCGGTTTTAATATCCAGGGGTGTAAGTTTATAAGCAGATAACTTTTTGGGGTCAATCCATATGCGCATGGCATATTTTTTTTGTCCCCAAATTTGTACATTGGAAACTCCCGGAATGGTTTGTAAGCGTTGGGCAATTACATTTTCAGCGTAATCACTAACTTCAAGAATATCTCTCGTATTGCTTTGCAAAACCATAGACACGATAGCATCTGCGTTGGCATCGGATTTTGTAACCGTAGGCATTCCATCTATATCCTGAGGTAATTGCCTCAAGGTTTGTGAAACCTTGTCTCTAACATCATTGGCCGCTGCTTCCATATTAATGCTGAGATCAAATTCAACCGTAATAATACTTGAGCCTTGATTGGACGAAGAAGAAATAGAACGAATACCTTCAATCCCATTGATAGCTTTTTCAAGGGGTTCAGTAATTTGAGATTCGATAATATCAGCGTTAGCTCCGGCATAGTTGGTTCTTACGGTTATTACCGGTGGATCAACAGATGGGTATTCCCTTACTCCAAGGTAGGTATAGCCGATTGCTCCGAACAAAACAATCAGGATATTCATCACTAAGGCCAAAACGGGTCTTCGAATGCTGATTTCGGAAATACTCATAGCCCTGACTTCTTAGTTTTTGGATGAAGTAAATTTAAGTTTACTACCGGGCTTTACTGATAATAATCCCGATACAATAATGGTATCGCCTAAGGATACACCTGAAAGGATCTGTACCTTTTTGTCGTTTCTAAAACCTGTTTCTACCTTGCTTTCCTGGGCAATTCCATTTTTGGATAAAAAGACCTTTTGCCCTTTTAATATCGGAATGATGGCTTGGGTTGGAACCATTACTGCACTCGAGCTTTGTTTTAAGGGAAGCTGAATTTCTGCAAACCCTCCCGGAATAAGTCTTCCTCCCGGATTGTTAGCCAATGCTCTAACCTGAATAGTTCGGGTGTTTTCATCAATTTTTGGATTAATAACTTGAACTTTGGCTGAATAGGGCTGTTTTTCACCATCGAGGTTAAAATGAATGGTTTGCCCAATTTTAATAAGGTGGGAATATTTTTCAGGAATAGAAAAGTCGATTTTTAAGGGATCTGTTTGGACCAAAGTCGCAATAGGTGTTGCAGAATTGACAACAGCGCCCAAGCTAATATTCTTTATTCCAATGCTTCCGGAAAAGGGCGCTTTGATTTCTGTTTTTGCTATTTGACTCTCGGTAAGCAGGATGTCGGCTTGGCAGGTAGCCAGTTGGTTTACTGCTGCATCGTATTCTTCCTGACTAATTCCAGAAACGGCTAAGAGCTTTTTTCTTCGTTCAACATTTTCTGAAATTAATTTCTCTTGTAGTCTTAATTTTTTCAAATTGGCTTGTAAATCGGCGTCATTGATTTTTACGAGCAATTGACCTTGACTTACTTTGCTGCCTTCTGTAAAACCAATTTTTACAACCCTACCTGGTATTTCAGGCAATAGTTCAACTTGTTCATTGGCAACCAAACTCCCTGAAATATAAACTTCGTTACTTAAGGTGTCGGGTTGGACAACAAAACCTGTCACCAAAACCGGTGCATCCTTGTTGGGGCCGCCCGGACCTGCACCAGGCCCACCCGGTCCTTGTTCCTTGGTTAGAAACTTTATTTTAATGAATGCCAGCAATCCAACAAGAACTGCCAGAATGAGAAAGATTCGAAGGTTTTTCATAAAATCAACACCTGTCCGTTTGTTCCGGACAATAATAATCAGATACGAAGTAAGGCAATATTTGAAATGTATTAACCTTAACTCCTTAGTTGATCTGTCTTTAAAGAGTTATTTAACAAGAATTAGGGACTACTCAGCCTTTTCAGGTCGCATTTGTGGGAAAAACAAAACTTCCTGTATCGTGCTGTTGTTGGTTAGCATCATGGTTAACCGATCAATTCCGATACCCAATCCGGAGGTTGGAGGCATTCCATATTCCAAAGCTCGCAAAAAGTCATGGTCAATAAACATTGCTTCTTCGTCGCCACGTTCGCTCAATCGCAATTGTTCTTCAAATCGTTCACGTTGGTCAATTGGGTCGTTCAATTCCGAATAGGCATTGGCTACTTCTTTTCCATTAATCATTAATTCAAACCTTTCTACCAATCCTGCCTTGCTCCGGTGTTTTTTAGTTAAAGGAGACATTTCAACCGGGTAATCCATAATAAAGGTAGGTTGAATAAAATGCTTTTCACATTTTTCGCTAAATATTTCATCCACCAGTTTGCCTTT
>JAIBAJ010000109.1 GCA_019695265.1 Bacteroidia bacterium
TAGTAATCCCTCACTCTCCGCCAAACAAAAAAAACCAGCCCGGAGGGTTGGTTTTTTTATTTCCAACCCGAACCAAGCCCGCCAGGGCTTGAGTGAGGAGTGGAAATAAAAAAACCAAGCGAGGCCACGAGCAGGTTTTTTTGTTTGATGCCTCCCCAAAACGGGTTCACGTAGTAATCCCTCACTCTCCGCCAAACAAAAAAAACCAGCCCGAAGGGTTGGCATTTAATTGAATAGCGTGCTGGCTGTATTTCACCCAAAATAGGGATTAAAGAAATAAACCTTGCAATGAATTTGCATCATTCCTTAGGATTTCTACCTTTGCCCATCAAATAAAAAGACACATGAACTTCGCTCAAAACGAAAACCAAGAAATGATTGCCAAGATGGTGAGGGATTTTGCTGAAAAAAACATCAGACCTCGTTTAATGGAATGGGATGAAAGTCAGGAATTTCCGGTAGAAGTTTTTAAAAAATTGGGTGAATTAGGCTTGATGGGAGTTTTGGTTCCGACTGAATACGGAGGATCAGGCTTTGGGTATTTGGAATATGTAACAGCTATCAGCGAATTGGCTAAGGTTTGTGGTTCTATAGGCTTATCTATGGCGGCACACAACTCGTTGTGTACCGGACATATTTTGCAATTCGGAAATGAAGAGCAAAAGAAAAAATACCTTCCTAAATTAGCGACAGGAGAATGGATTGGTGCCTGGGGTTTAACCGAGTCAAACACGGGAAGTGATGCTATGCGAATGAAGGTTGTAGCCACGAAGGACGGAGATCATTGGGTTTTAAATGGAGCAAAAAACTGGATTACCCATGGTATTACCGGAAATGTAGCTGTAGTTTTAGCCAGAACAGGCGAATTATTGGATTCACATGGAATTACCGCTTTCATTGTTGAACGAGGTACTCCAGGATTTAAGGCCGGAAAGAAAGAAAATAAACTAGGTATGCGGGCATCGGAAACCGCGGAAATGATTTTTGAAAATTGCCGGGTTCATGAAAGTCAGGTAATGGGAAAAGTTGGCGATGGTTTTATTCAGGCCATGAAGGTGTTGGATGGTGGTAGAATCTCCATTGCTGCCTTGTCGTTAGGTATCGCCAAAGGAGCTTATGAAGCGGCCTTGAAATACTCCAAAGAAAGAGAACAATTTGGACAGCCAATTGCTAATTTCCAAGCAATTGCTTTTAAACTTGCCGATATGGCTACCGAAATTGAAGCGGCAGAATTGCTTACCTTCCAGGCAGCCGACTTAAAAAACAGAGGTTTAAAAATGACTACACAGGCAGCTATGGCTAAATACTATGCCTCCGAAGTTTCAGTAAGAGTAAGTACAGAAGCTGTTCAAATCTTTGGTGGCTATGGTTATACCAAAGACTTTCCGGTGGAGAAGTTTTACAGAGATAGTAAGCTTTGTACCATCGGTGAAGGCACCTCTGAAATACAAAAACTGGTAATTGGAAAACAAATTCTACAATAATAGTTGTTGGAAAGAAAATATTGTTATCTTTGCACCCCTTAAAATTTAAATCAGACGATGATTGTTGTTCAAATTAAAGAAGGCGAAAGCATTGAAAAAGCCTTAAAGAAGTACAAGAAGAAATTCGAAAAAACCGGTGTTGTTAAACAATTACGTGCACGCCAGTCTTTCACTAAACCTTGTATCCGCGCTCGTCAAACTCGCCTTAAAGCAGTTTACGTTCAGGCAACCTACCGCACCGAGCAAGCTTAATTAGCTTCTCGAGGTATCTACATATCTTCAAGCCTTGTTTGGAAAACACTTCCGAACGAGGCTTTTTTGTTTATCAGTTTCCTCTATACTTTGAGTGACGAGTTGGCGGTATACGGATTGGATGATGTATTTTTGAAAGCTAAACCATTCTAAACTAAACCCGATAGAGACAAATAGCTTTGCGGTTCTAAATATAATGGCCAAGCACTTCCAATTGAACCTAAACCAAACCAACGAAGTAGCACAAAACCGCAAACTATAGGCGATAGCGGGACTGAAGATTGGCAGAGGCACGGAAGATTGTTTTCTAAAAATTATACCAATTTTAATTTATAAATAGTCCAATCGGTATTATTCTTCCGCTCCTAGAGCTTGTTTATAGGTTTTCAAGGCTCTTTCGCGGGCGAATTTATGATCGACTATGGGTCTGGAATAGCTTAATTCGTCCACTTCCTTGACCCATTTTCGGATATAACGACCTTCTGCATCGAACTTTTTAGTTTGCTCTTCCGGATTAAAAACGCGAAAATACGGGGCGGCATCACAACCCGAACCTGCTGCCCACTGCCAGCCACCGTTGTTAGAAGCCAGCTCAAAATCGAGCAATTTTTCAGCGAAATAGGCCTCACCCCAGCGCCAATCGATGAGTAAATGTTTAGTCAAAAAACTGGCTACCACCATCCTCACCCGGTTATGCATGAAGCCGGTTTCATTAAGCTGACGCATGCCTGCATCCACAATGGGATAACCTGTTTTACCCTGGCACCAACGTTCAAAATCGGCCGGATTGTTGCGCCAGGCAATGCGGTCATAAGCCGGCTTAAAGGAATTGCCAACCACATGCGGGAAATGCCAAAGTATCATCATATAAAAATCTCTCCAAATCAACTCATTTAACCAAATTTCGCTTTTTTCACGGGCCAGGCTTGCCAATTGCCGAATGCTGACTGTACCAAACCTCAGGTGAATGCTGACACGACTGGTAGCGGGCAAAAAAGGATAGTCGCGATATTGTCCATAACGCTGCAAAAGAGTGTCGGAAATGTCGTAATTTAACTCACCCAGTCCGGTGCTTTCAAACCCAATGGATTCAAGACTTGGGAAAGGAAAAGGGTTGTGCTTTTGGAGGTTTTGTAGGTAATTGGAAACCGGATACGGACGCAGGTAAAAGGCATTTAACTTGGCTTTCCACTTACGGGAATAAGGAGTAAAAACCGTGTAAGGCTTACCATCGTCCTTTAACACTTCGTCTTTTTCGAAAATGCACTGGTCTTTGAAGGTGTAAAAGGCCGATTGTTTGGATAGCAACCAACTACCAATCTGTTGATCCCGTTGAAGGGCGTAAGGTTCATAATCGTGGTTGGTAAAAACGGCGCTTGGTTTCCATTCTTCCCAAATAAGCGGCCAAAGTTCAGTGGGATTACCGTGATAAATACGTAAAGAAGCTCCGTGGTTCCGATAGGCTTGATCTAACTTTTGCAAACTACGGTGTATGAATTCAACCCGTTTATCCTGTTTGGGTAGCTTATCCAGGATAGTGGTATCGAAAATAAAAATGGGCTGAACCGGATTACCGGAACGCAAAGCATGGTAAAGGCCGGCATTGTCGTCGAGACGAAGGTCGCGGCGATGCCAGAAAAGTGTTGTTGACATGGTAGTACAAAAATACTATTTCTGCTTAACCAAGCCTGAATTGGAAATAGAAGGCTGAATAAATTACTATTTTTCTAAAACCAACTTCTTAACCAAGGTTTTAGAATCGGCCATCAGAGCGATAAAATAGCTACCGGTGGGGAGGCTGCTCAAATCCAATTCAGCTTTAGCTGCCGGGATAGACTTTTGCCAAACTACTTTTCCGCCAGTATCAAAAACCTCCACCATTACTTTAGAGCTAAAGCAAGTTCCGAGGTCGATATGTAATTTACCATGATTGGGATTGGGGAACAAATTAACCGGGCAATTCATGCTGGCTTTGGGAATGCTGCTAGGGAAAATATCGGCATCAGCGTAGGAGGAATGTTGAATTCCGGCTAAGGTGGCAATGGTTGCTACAGTTCCCTTTACAATATTAGCCATAAATCCGAAATTCAGTTTACCCAAGGTATCGTTAATGGTATGGTAATCGAGGTTTCTGAAATTAGCTCCATCGGTAAGCATAATTGCCGGGGCATTGATATCCCAGAAATTGGCATGATCGCTTCGGCGGAAATCGGGAGCAATGAGTCCGTTTCCGGGCAGGGTAAGGGAAATCACTTTTAGATTTGGGACATAGATTCGGGTCAAAGAATCGTAGGCTAATTCAAACTCTTCCGATTCGGTGTCGCCCACATTAACCACGAAATTTCCACGGAAGCTATCTGCCTGCAAGGTAGCATACTGGTTAGGAAACAAGAAGTTAAAGCCGGTTGGAACCTGTTGTGCATTGGGTGTTTCAGAATAATAACCAATCATTTCGTAGTTGGCCACCCCTTTTATTTCTTCCCATACAGGAATTTGACTAGAGGTATATTGCAAACTACCATAGGTGCCAATAACACCCACACTTTCTTCGAAATCGAACCCTATGAATCGGATGGACCGGGTAAATTGGTAAGGAGCTAAAACGCGGAGTACTTCAAGAAATCCAACCACACCGGAGCCATTGTCATCGGCACCCGGACCATCTTCAACCGAATCAAAGTGGGCATCCACATAATAGGTTTTTGCTTCTTCGCCAAGTCCAGGTTTACGACCCAAGATGTTATGTCCTATATATCCGCCGGTGCTAGGACGTTCGAATGCTTGTCGTTCGGTTTGTAGCCCTGCCTGTTGGAAACGGGATTCAATGGTATCTTTCATTGCTTCGAGGTGGGTAGGATTAGCCTGGTAGTGACGAATTCCGGCAGTTAGCATAGTTAAATCGTTGCGAAGGCGGTTGCTATCCACAGCGTCAACCAATTCCTGAATAGAAGGTACCTGACGGTCGTCGGCAATGACCCGAACGGAATAAGCATAAATGTTGGAAATGGTATCGAACTGCCAGGTTATAAGTTTATTGTTTCCGGGGCTGATGGGAAAACCCAGGTCTCCGCTGGAGTTACCGGTTTGTACTACAAAATAATTTCCACCATCGTTGGAGAATTCAATTTTAATATCCAGGTCGTCATTTTCCGCATCACTTACATCAAAGGTAATATTGGCATAGTTGGCATTAAATGGAACATCTACATGTAAATTGGAGATGACAGGAGCTTGGTTTTGAGCGAACAAAAAAGTTGGACAAACCAAAAAACTAAGGATAAGAACTGGGTTTTTCATTAATTTCAGGAAGAGGCTGAAAGGTAAAAAAAGTTTTGAATACGAAAAACAGAAATGGAAACCGGCAAGGAAGTGTTTATACCGAATGGACATTATGTTTAGTCCAATTTTATGTATTAATTTTATTTGAAAAAATTGGCCTAACATTCTGTATCCTCGGTACTTACCAATCTAAATTTATAAATTGCCTTTGGACTATTTATAAATTAAAATTGGTATTACATAATGTTCTCTCGGTAAAGAATATCTTGAAATCCATCCTATCACTTGTCTCATAACCTAGTTTAAACTTTCTTATAACAATTTTGGGTTAAAATGCCATGAATTCCTTGCTGAAACCCGGTAGATACGATTAAAAGTTGGTATAGTATCAAAACTACGAGGTTGTGCATCGGGCAACGATAGAGGCAAGTAGCCCACAGGACACCGACGGCGTTAGCCTAGGGGGACGAGGACTACAGCCGATAGCGTGACCTGAACGCCCGTGCAGGTTGTTTGGGGCTTAATTAAAAACCGGTTGGGCGGAAGGGGCCCGCATACTAATTATTTAAAAAACTTGTCGTTTCCTACTGTATGACTTTTTCCGCATAGCCTAATTTAAATTTGGTTTTATCTTTGAGGAATGGGTGCAAGGTCAACTAATCTTCTCAAAGGATTTACCATACTCGGGTTAGCCTTGTTGATATCCATGGCTATGGCAGAAGCCGTTCTTCGTTTGGCATTCCATATCCGACCCGGTGAATATTGGGATTCTCAATGGATTCATGCGGTGGATACTTTAAAGGTACTACGTGGTTACTATGCCGATGAACAAGGTATCTTTAAAATTGCACCGGAGGTAAGGCAACGCGCCGATTCCATTCTTAAAAACAGGGTGGCAAGACGAGATTTTAACTCACCTCTTCCAATACCACCCAATTACGAAGGCGGACTAGCCTATCTACCCCAAGAAAACCTAGATGTGTTTTCCGGAAAATCTAAAAGCGACCTGGCAAAACGCTTACGTTCCATTTTGCAAAACAAGCCTCAGAATTGTTTCGACACCCTGCTGCTTGACTACCTGTATCATCCGGTGAACAAGCATGGATTTCGCAGCATAGCCTTTTCACCCCTCCCAACCGATCAAACACGGGTAATGTTGCTGGGCGATTCTTACACCTGGGGACAATCAGCAGAAGATTTAACCCGGTGCTTTGCCGACCAGCTGCTGGCTGACGGTTTTGCCGTTTACAATTTTGGTATACCCGGGGCTGATCCTGCCCAATACCTTGCCATTGCCAAAACCTATATTCCCATTATTAAACCCGATGTAATTATTGTAAATGTATATGGCGGAAATGATATCTTTTACTATCACCGTGAGCCACAACCGGGAGTTCCCTTGTTTTACTTTACCAATGCAGGATGTATTCTGAACCAACCCTTGCACCGCTATTTTAATTCTCCGGAAATAGCTCTTGACTTTGCCTTAAAAACCACTTTTATCCCAAAACGAACCTGGTTTGACAAATGCTGCAGTCTCAGTTCTATCGGAACCTTGCTGTGGAAATTCTGTGCAAAAATGGAATGGGTTAATATTGCTTCTCTGGAATACGAAGAATACCACCGGGAAGCCGCCTCGGTAAAACTAAAAGAACCTGCTGTAAACCGCGAATACCAAGCCATTCAAAATCTGGCGAAACAGACAGGAGCCCTTTGCCTGGTTTCTTTCATTCCGGAAGTAAAAATGATGACAGGACTAACCAGTCCCGATAATTACAAAGGTCTAAACCTGGGACCGGACCTACTGATAGAACAAAAACTGGAATTAGCCGACTACAACATTCCCCAACAACACTTCAATGATGCCGGACACCAAAAATATGCTCACTTTTTACGTAAAGAATTAGAAAAGCGGAAGAAATCACCCAATAAAAACAAATAAGCAATCGCTATCAGGCTTTTAAAAAGTACTTCTCCACTCCTACCCCAAACTTCCGAAGAAACTCCACCCCTTCATCAACTTCCAAACCTTTGTACTCAGCATAAGAATTTAGGAAATATACCTTTTTTATTCCCATAGTGTAAATGGTTCGGGCACAAGACAAACATGGCGAAAGTGTTACATACAAGGTAGCACCTTCTAAATTCACCTTGTTTTTTGCAGCATACAAAATAGCATTCTCTTCCGCATGCAAAGCCAACGAACAACTTCCTTTGCGATCCCTGGCACAACCTTGTCCGGGCCATTCCTGATCACAATTATGGGTTCCGGCCGGTGGACCATTGTATCCCAGCGATACAATTCGGGTATCCTTAGACAATACCGCACCTACCTTAATTTTTACACAATGGGATTTTTGGGCCAAATTCTGGGCCAAATCCATGTAAATATCATCAAAACTGGGACGTTCTACTTGTAACAAAACTTATTTCTTTTTCTTCTTAAACATTTCAGGACCCAAATCAACCAACACACTGAAGTAAACCAATCGGCCAACATACGGTCCACCAAAAACTTGCAATTGCTTATTATCGAACATTTTGCCAACACGCTCACCAAAGTTTAGGTGATTGTTGCGGAAATACGGCACAATACCAAACAGATTGGAAGCTCCCAATTTAAAGGTGCAATAGAACTTGGCAACTTTGTAGTTTACTTGAGCATCGACCATATCGTAAGTTGGAATTTCGCCAGTAAACTGAGGTGAACCTTCGAAACGGAAACCTTGAATCCATTTGTAGTTAATATTGAATCCGAAGTTCTTGATTTCACGACCACTGAACGATAAGTTGAACTTATGTTTTGGGGTATTAAAGGCCGGAATCAAAGGATCCGAACTGCCATTCCTATCCAATACATTCCAGGAGTAATTTCCGCCAATGCTGTATTGCTTAAAGAAATAATTTATTCCTAAGCTGGCACCATAAGTAAACACCACATCCTCTGAATTGGCTGCAATTCGAAATGCCTGAATGGAAATGGGTTGTCCATTCTTATCCAATTCAGATTCCAATCCAATTTTATACCCGATAAAATCCTTGTACCAACTGTAATAAGCGGAACCATCAATATACACATGATTCCACAAAGTGGCCCGATATCCCAACTCAAAGGTTTTTACCTTCTCCGGACGAATCGGACTTACATTAAAATACTCCAGACTGTCCTTGGCTTGTGTTCCGGCACCGGCAAGCAGAAAATTATTGTAAGAATCTACCGTAACCAGGGAATCGTATCCATTGATGTTTCCTAACAAAATAGCTCGCCCAACATTGTAATACAAATACTGGTCGGCCAAGGTAGGATTACGAATACCGGCCGAAAAAGAAAAACGAATGGTATGATTCACATAAGGGTTATAAACGGCTGAAACAGCAGGTGAAAACAAATAATTGAAGTTTTGGTTCTTATCCATGCGGATGGTTCCGTTTAACTTCAACTTCTCCTTGGCTATTTTCTTTTCCAAACCTAAATAAACCCCAAACTGATAATTGGTTATTTTCCGGTAATCATAAACCGTATCGGTTGGGTTGCCATTTGCATCCGTATTTATTTTGCTTACCTGCAGGGTATCGCTAAATATGGTTCCGTGCGACATAGGTGTATACAATCTTCCTTCGGCCCCCAGGGTAATATCAATCCAATCGCCCGGTTTCATCTTGTATTCTCCATGCACATGGTATAATGCTGATTTGTCAAACAACCGTGCACCGCGGTAAGGACCATTAAAATAAGTACTTTTAATTTTGTTGTATGCCGAGTCAAACCGGGCAGTTCCGGGTTGAAAAAATGCATAAGTTCCTTTGATTGGGTTAGCACTATCGGCTACCGCCCTGGCCCAATCGTGGTACATTAACAAGGAATCACGGTAACCGGCCATAATGGCTTGGGCCAGCGTGGTATCAAACGGATTTCCCGGACTTAATGTTGGGAAACCGGGATAACCTTTAATCCGCGGAGAAATTTTTTGTGCCCAAAACGTGGCATAATCAACACTGTAGTTAAAGTTGTTCTTGGCCGAATCCTGCAAGGCAAAAGCCGTTGAAACCGCGTCAAAACTATTTCCGGCATCCTCGTTGGTAGCATAAAACCGAACAAAGAATTTTCCTTCCTGTTTCACCTCCAGTTTGTTCTGGAAAAACAAGATATCTTTGAGGTTGTAACGGTTATCGCCCTGGTAAACCGTGGTTCCATATCCGAAGTTGGAAGCTGCAATTACCTCTATTTTCTCGGTTGGCTTAAAATGCAAGGCAACATTGGCTTTCAGGTTCTTGGTATTATAATCTACCAAATCCTTTTCCCAATATCCGGTGCGGTGGAAAATATACAAACCGGGATAATTAAATTGGTTGCTCCTCGAACTGTAATTATTGTATTGACTGGTTAGGTTTTCATCGCCATAACGGTTAACTGCATCGTAACCTCCGGGGTTGTCTTTACCTACCATGCTATTGATGGTTGGGTCAGCATTGGTAGCCTCCCAGTCGTATGCCTGAAACCAAAACAAGTTCAATTTATAACCAAATACATCTCTTCCACTTTTATTCTGAACCGATTGGGCCCAACGAAAGGCCGTTTCCAACAAATTTCGCTCGCCCACTTTCATCTGAAATTGCAATCCGGGCTGGGTAAACGGACTTTTTGTTGTCATGCTGATAACCCCATTAAATGCATTTGGACCATAAAAGGCTGAACTGGCACCCACTATCAAATCAGCTTTTATTACATCCAGTTCCGAGGCTCCCAAAAAGTTCCCTAGCGAAAAGTTCAATCCCGGACTTTGGTTATCAACACCATCAATGATTTGCAACGACCTTACCGGCGAAGTACTATTAAAGCCTCTGGTATTAATTACTTTAAACCCTAAACTGGCCGAGGTTAAATCCACTCCTTTCAAATTTCCCAATCCTTCATAAAAATTGGCGGCAGGGGTTTCCTTGATGGAAATCAAATCCATACTTTCCACAGTCAGAGGAGCTTGTTTTTGCTTCTCCGAAATTCTCGATTCATAAACCACCACATCCTTCAAAATGGTTTCATTGGTCTTCATACTAACCTTAATTGGAGCGGAGGCGTCCTTCACTTCCAAATCTTGTGGCGTATAGCCAATAAATGAAAACGTTAAGGTAATCGGTAATTTCCGATCCAGTTTCAATTCAAAGTTACCATCCAGGTCGGTAACCGTACCCACTGTAGTACCTTTAATTACAACGGTTGCGCCAATTAAGGCTTCCCCATTTTTATCATCCTTAATGGTCCCCTTCAAAACTTGCTGGGCAAAACCTGCCCCCCCCATCCAACATAGAAAAAGGGTAATTAAAATTCGTCTAAAATTCATATTTACAGTTAAACAGGTGGCGAAAATGTGAAAAATTTTTCAGATTATGGTCTGCAATATAGGAATAAGAAATGTAAAATGGTCCTATCGGATTAAATTCAGGGAACAGAAAACAGGTAAATTCAGGCTTTATCTTCTGCAAAATATGACGCTACTACCCCGGGAAAATGAAGGTGTTCAAGCTGTTGCACCTTCCCGGCTATGGCTTCGGCAGTGTCCGTTTCCAAAACCTCGCAACTTGCCTGAAAAACAATTTTACCCTGGTCATACACCTCATTAACCTCATGGATAGTAATTCCGGTAATCCTATCGCCCGAATTTTTCACCGCTTCATGAACATGCATGCCATACATTCCTTTTCCTCCAAATTTGGGTAATAAGGCCGGATGTATATTGAGTATCCGACCCGGAAAAGCCTGTACCAAAAATGCCGGAATTTTTAGTAGAAACCCGGCAAGCACAATTCCTTCTATTTCAAACGACTTCAGTAAATCCAATACGATGGATTCATTTACCCAATCGGGCTTGGGCAACACCCGGGTTGGAATACCCAACTTCTCTGCCTTTTCAAGCACTCCGGCGTTCTCCTTATTACTCACCACCAATCCAATTCTAAGCGTAGGATGCGACTCCAGGTAAGCAATAATTTGTTGCGCATTACTTCCATTTCCGGAAGCAAAAATGGCCAGCTTTTTCAATCGATTACAGTTCGGCTATTACTTTCAGTTCAATGGCAATGGGAGTGGGCAAACTCTTTATTTCCAAGGTGGTTCGGCAAGGTGGATTTTCTTTAAAATACTGAGCCCAAAGCCGATTATAGCTTGGAAAATCATCTTTCATATTGGTTAAAAATACCGTAACATCAATTATTTTATCCCAACTACTTCCCGATTCTTCCAAAATGGTTCTAACATTTTTAAACACCGAGTGGCATTCAGCCTCAATATCATACTTCACAATTCGTCCTTGTTCATCCAGTTCAAGTCCGGGAATAGCATTGGTACCTGCTTCCCGAGGCCCAACTCCGGAAAGAAACAAAAGATTACCAACACGTTTGGCGTGAGGATACAATCCAACCGGTTTCGGAGCGCGGTCGGTAGAAATGGAATGATTTGACATAGTGGGACAAAAATATTGGAAAATGGCAGTTGTTATTCACTTTTTTGATGAATTATGCGGGCCCCCTTCGCCCAACTAAATTTCAACAACAAATCCGGGGTTTCTGCACCGGGCTTCGGGTCACGCTATCGGCTGTAGTCCTCGTCCCCCTAGGCTAAAGCCGTAGGGGTCCTGTGGGCTACTTGCCTCTATCGTTGCCCGATGGTGCATGCCCATTCTGAATTGATCTGTCCGACTTGGCAGGAATATCCCATAGCATTTCCACGTGGCATTTCAAACAGCCATTTACCATACCATGTAAAGAATGCAAAAAACACCCATACCTTTTAGAATAACAAATCCAGTTGAATTTTTCCAGAAAAATTGGTCTAATATGCTGTATCCCAGGATTTACCAATCCGGAATTATAAATAATAATGGATATAGTAGATACAGTAAACCGTTGGATTAGAAATAATACTTTGAGGTTGCACCCTCGGGCAACGA
>JAIBAJ010000110.1 GCA_019695265.1 Bacteroidia bacterium
AAGAAAAAGGATGTGAGCAAGGGCAGGGGAGAGGTAGCTTCAATCAAGGAGATGCTGGATTATATGGTAAGTTACCAAGGGGTGGATACCAAGCAGGTTTTTGTTTCCGGCTTATCGGCAGGAGCAGCGATGGCAGTAGCATTGATGGCTTGTTACCCGGATCGAATTCAAGCAGGGGCCATATTTGCCGGCGCCCCATATAAAGTTGCAAAATCAGCATTTCAAGCTATGTTTGTTATGTGGATACCGCCCAATAAATCGCCTAAACGCTGGGCTAAACGGGTAATGCAGCAAAATCCGGGTTATACCGGACCTTATCCCAAACTAATTGCCGTGCATGGTCGTTTGGATTATGCAGTTAATTTTCATCACAGTTGGGAGTTGGTTCAACAATGGTCGTTTTTACATCATACCGATCCCAAACCTGATAAGATTGAAGATGCATTCGCTCAGGTAAAAGATGTTTGTCGGTTGGGATTTAATAACAGTCAGGGTCAGGAAGTAATGGTATTTTATAAAATCAAGAATTTAAGCCATGCATTGGCTATTGATCCCGGAAACTTACCTAACCAAGGAGGGAAGGTCGCTACCTTCTCTGTTGATAAGAATTTTCATTCTACGTATTGGGTTGCCAAGGATTTTGGATTGGTAAAATAGAATTTAATTAATTGAAAATCAGTATCTAAAATTAATTTTTAGAATTTTTCTTTCTTCTTGTTGTGGAATTATTCGGGAGTTGCATCCCAATGTAAACTAAACGACACTACAGCAATGAAAAACAAATTTCTAACTATCTTTTTGGGTCTTGGACTTTTAACCAATATTTCCGCCAAGGCAAATTCCAAATCAATTCCAACCAAGGTTGACAAGGTGACTATCTTTTTGCAAGGTGCACAGATTTATCACTCGGAAACAGTCCAAATACCTGCCGGTACCTCAGATTTTATTTTTTCCGGAGTTTCACCATTTTTAGATCCTTCTACCTTGTTTTCGAGTGGAAAGGGAGATTTTCTAATCTTAGATACCCGGTTTAATACCCGATATCCTGAACAGATAGAGGCCACTGAAAGGAATCCAATAGAACTTAAGTACCTTCAGCAAATTGAACAGAAAAACGATAGTATTTCAGAAATTGGATATGATTTGAAACTTCTGGAGGCAAAAAAGAGAAATTTGGTAACAGAAAAGAATTTTTTGGAAGCCAATCGCCTTGTAAAAGGTGAAACTAAACGCGATACCTTAAATTTAGTAAAGGATGCCCTGGAATATTACCGCAATAGAATGGCAAATATCGACCAGGAATGGATTAAAGCCAGCAAAGAAGAAGATCGCTTAAACAAACGAAAAAATGCCATTCAACAACGTTTGGAAGTCTTGAACGAATTGGTTCAGAAAGTAAGAAATGGGATACCAAGTGAGGATGTTCAACCGGGATATGAGGTAATTATTACTGTGTCTTCTGAATTGGCACAAAGTGGAACAATAAATTTCAATTATTACACTCAACAAGCTTCATGGCATCCGGAATATGATTTGAAAGCAAGTGGAAGTTCTACTGCCATTCAACTAATTCAGAAGGCCAAAATCCATCAAAACACCGGCCTGGATTGGAAAAATGTTCAACTAACGCTTTCAACAGGTAACCCCGGACTTTCTAATAGTAGACCCTACCTCAATCCGTATTATGTTTATGCCCAGGTTTATGATGAAGTTCAGGTTGCCGGCGCAAGAAAAGAAACCTTGGAAGATGATGACAGACGAAGTTTTCATCCAAGGGCCAAGGCAATGCAAGATATGAAAGTGCCAACAAATACAGGAACTGCAGCCAATATAACTACTAAAATAGTCAATATGATTATGGTCGAATATTCCATTGATACCAAATACTCTATTCCGGCCGATAATCAACAACATACCGTAATAATAAGTAAAAAGGATTTAGATACCCAATTTGAATATTATGCAGTTCCTAAGGTGGATAAAGATGCGTTTTTGCAAGCCAGACTAACCAATTGGGAAGAATTGAATTTGGTTGCAGGTGCTGCCAAAATCTATATGGATGGTTCTTTTGTTGGGCAGTCTTCGATTGATCCTAATACAACTTTAGATACTTTAAATCTGGATCTTGGCCGGGATCGAAGCCTGGTGGTTGACCGCAAAAAAGTAAAAGAGAAAACCAAGGAAAAATTATTGGAAGACAAACGTGTGATTACCCGTTCATTTGCAATAACCTTGAGAAATACAAAAAACACTTCGATTACTATGAATTTGCAAGATCAAATGCCATTATCAAACAACAAAGAAATTGTAGTAGAGGCTTTGGAATTAGATGGAGGGGTAAAAGATGAATACAGCGGCGTAGTAACCTGGGATATAAAACTAAAACCCAAAGAAACCAAGGTTATCAAATTTACCTATAGCGTTAAAGCCCCAAGGGAAGCACAATTGGTGAATTTATAAAATGTGAAAGTGCTGAATACGGATACAAAAGATGTTTAGTCTAATATTGGAGTAGCCTGATTGGACTTTTACAAATTTGCCATCAGAATAAAGAAGAAAGGTCATGAAATTAATTCATGACCTTTCTTCTTCATAGTAGTTTCCCGATCAATAGCAGTGTGATTGATAAATAGTATATTAGATTCGGGTAAAGAGTGAAAATCAAGTACGCCTCTTCTTGGCTGAATTAGCTTTTTTTAATCGATTAAGTTCATGTTTCCCTCTGGCAGTTAACGATGCCGGCGCATCTGGAGGCATGTTGGCTTGAATCATCATTTCTACCTCAGGTATTAGTTCTGGAAATCGCAATGAAATATTAGCCATAACTGTCATGCTAAAAACTCGGACAGCAATAGCTTCCTTTAAGTTTTTAAAAAAACGAAAGCATAGGTCGTACAAAGTTCCACAATGTTCTTCCGGAATATCAATAACAGTAATCATTCTGACTATGTTCCGTTTGACTGTTTCACCGGTATTCGGGTTTTGCAATACCTCAATAAACTTTGGTAAATATGGAAGAAGAAGGTCAGGATGATTTTCAACACAAAAAATCATAGCCCAGGATGATCGTTGTGCTACCCGATAGATAGGTGAGAAAGCTTGTTCAGTTAATTGATGAAATCGATCTATATCTTGTCCAACCCATGTAACCACTTTTAACATGGTTGTTTTGGAATAGTCGGCTAATAAGGTTTCTTTAATATCCATAAATTGATTAGGTTGCAAAGCTAAAATCAGTTGTTAAATTACGGATTTAGGTTTTCAAAATTTTTGGAATGACTTTTGCAAGTCCGAAGTTTTTACTTTTGCATCCTTATCAAATGAAAAATACTATCGCCCTTCTCTTGTTGTTTTTTGGATATCAAACCATGGCTCAACAAGCAGCTTCTCCCGAAAAAGCTAAGAAAATTTTAGATGAAGTTTCTGCTAAAACAAAATCGTATACCACCATTCAAGCAAGTTTTACTTATAGTTTGGAAAACAAACAAAGCAAGGTGAATGAGAAACAGACCGGAACTCTCATTTTAAAGGGACAAAAATTTAGATTAACACTTGCCAATCAAGAGGTTATCAGCGATGGCAAAACCGTGTGGGTTTATATGAAAGAATCCAATGAAGTTCAAATTAAAACGGTTGAGGATTTTAATGCAGAATCGGATATCAATCCAACCAAAATCTTTACCGTTTATGAACAAGGTTTTAAATTCGATTATGTGAAGGAAGCTACCGTAAATGGCAAAAATCTGGCTACTGTTGACCTCTTGCCATTGGATCCAAAAAAGAAAAATTACAGCCGGGTAAGGTTGGAAATTGATAAGGTGTCTAAGCAAATTGTCTCTACCAAATCATTTGGTAAAGATGGAAATACCTATACCTTAACAGTTAGTAAGTTTAGTACGAACCAAGTTTTTGACGACAAACAATTTACCTTCGATAAATCCAAATACCCTGGTGTAGAGGTAGTCGATTTACGATAAGATTAGCTCTTGGTGTTTTTTAAGCTGTCCTGAATTAATTTAGCCGGAATTCCATTCGATTGAGCACTTTTCGCATAACCAAACTTGACCGGTACATTATAGGACAGTTCTTGGTAACCTATTTCTTTGCTATTGCATTGATTGTAGGTATTGCGGTTGTATTTGATGTGTCGGAAAAGCTGGAAGATTTTATCAAACGTAAGCCGGGATTTTTTAAAATTATCTTCGAATATTACATTTATTTCATTCCCTATTTTGCCAATTTATTTAGTTCTCTTTTCATTTTTGTAGCTGTTATCTTCTTCACTTCCCGAATGGCCTACCGAACTGAAATTGTTGCCATTCTAAATTCCGGTATAAGTTTTTGGAGATTTCTTTATCCATATTTTATTGGGGCCACCATCTTAACGGTTATGTCCATCCTGCTTACTAATTTTGTAATTCCTCCTGCAAATAAACACCGTCTTGATTTCGAAGATAAATACATCAATAACCTCCATGTAATGGTAGAACGTGACTACCACCGACAAAGCAGACCGGGAGATTTCGTGTATTTGGAAAGCTATAATCCCGAAACTAAAATAGGAACCCGATTTGCCTTGGAACGAATTAAAAATGGTAAACTGGTTTACAAAATTTCTTCCGAAAATATTAAATGGGACACGCTGAAAAAGCAATGGACCATGGACAAGTATTATGAAAGGTTCTTTACCAAAAATGGAGAAAAAGTATTGGTTGGAAAAAATGGAAAAGCTGATTTTGACTTGCTTCCTGAAGATTTTACCAAACGATTGACCAATATTAAGACCTTAAATTATTGGGAGCTGGATAGGCTTATTGAAAAGGAAAAACTAAAAGGAGGCACCCAACTGGATTTTTATTTAATGGAAAAATATGAACGAATAACCATGCCGTTTGCTGCATTTATTTTAACCGTTATTGGGGTTAGTTTAAGTAGTAGAAAGGTTAGAGGTGGAATTGGTCTTCAAATTGGTTTTGGTTTGGCATTATCGTTTTCTTACATTCTGTTTAGTCAGGTTGCCGGACAATTTGCATTGGCAGGATCTATTCCTATTTGGTTAGGAGTTTGGATTCCCAATTTATTATTTTCTGTTTTGGCCTTGGTTTTGGTTAGGTATGCGCCTAAATAACTACTAAGGTTGAGTTTTGATCGCTCCTTGCCTTGCTTCCTTGAATTTTTTATTCGGTAAGAGAATGCCATTTTGTTTTTGCATTGGTAGGTTTTCAAATCCGGTAATGAATCCAATCTGTTTAAGTGGTTAATAAAAAATCGATGGACTGTTTTTTAGCTGCCCCCCGGTAATGGAAGTTTAGCCTTGCCGAAACTCAAAAAAAAAGGCTGTCACTCACTAGGAGGACAGCCTTTTTGCTGTTTTTACAGGTATTATTTGTCTTTTACTTCTTCAAAATCTACATCAGTAACTTCTGAATCAGCAGTAGAATTAGTATTGCCTGCATTTGGGTTAGGATTAGCCCCTGCGCCTTGAGATGCATTATACATATCTTGAGAAGCGGCTTGCCAAGCTGCATTAATTTTAGTTAAAGCGGCATCAATGCTGGCTAAGTCTTTGCTTTGATGAGCAGCTTTAAGTTCAGTTAAAGCTCCTTCGATAGCGGATTTTTTATCAGCCGGAAGTTTATCACCAAATTCAGTCAATTGCTTTTCTGTTTGGAAAATCATGCCGTCTGCCTGGTTTACTTTTTCAGCTTCTTCTTTGGCTTTGCGGTCTGAATCAGCATTTGCTTCAGCTTCCCTTTTCATTTTCTCAATTTCCTCCTTGCTTAAACCTGAGCTGGCTTCAATTCGGATATTTTGAGATTTTCCGGTAGCTTTATCTTTTGCCGAAACTTGCATAATTCCGTTAGCATCAATGTCAAAACTTACTTCAATTTGTGGTTCTCCACGACGTGCCGGTGGAATACCATCCAGGTGGAAACGACCTATTGTTCTGTTGTCTCTGGCCATTGGACGTTCCCCTTGTAATACATGTATTTCTACCGAAGGCTGGTTGTCGGAAGCTGTGGAGAAAGTTTCAGATTTTTTGGTTGGAATGGTGGTATTGGCTTCAATTAATTTGGTGAAAACTCCGCCCATGGTTTCAATACCTAGTGAAAGTGGAGTTACATCCAACAACAATACATCTTTTACTTCTCCGGTTAAAACTCCACCTTGTATCGCAGCACCAATAGCTACTACTTCATCCGGGTTAACACCTTTGCTAGGTGCCTTTCCAAAGAATTTTTCTACTGCTGTCTGCACTGCAGGTATACGAGTGGAACCTCCAACCAAAATCACTTCATCAATGTCAGAAGTAGAAAGTCCGGCATTGGATAAAGCAGATTTGCAAGGTGCAATGGTACGTTGAATTAAATCATCAACCAATTGCTCAAATTTAGCACGTGATAAACTACGAACCAAGTGTTTCGGAATTCCATCAACCGGCATAATATAAGGTAAGTTAATTTCAGTCGCAGTGCTGCTGGAAAGCTCAATTTTGGCTTTTTCGGCCGCTTCTTTCAAACGTTGCAAGGCCATTGGATCTTTACTTAAATCCAATCCTCCGTTTTCTGCTTTAAATTCTGCAACCAACCAGTCAATAATCTTTTGGTCAAAATCATCTCCTCCTAAGTGGGTATCTCCATCGGTTGATTTTACTTCAAAAACTCCATCGCCTAATTCTAAAACTGACACGTCATGTGTTCCTCCACCGCAGTCGAATACCACAATTTTCATGTCTTTGTCTTTTTTATCTAAACCATAGGCAAGCGCTGCAGCCGTTGGCTCATTAATGATACGCATTACCTTAAGTCCGGCAATTTCTCCTGCTTCTTTGGTGGCTTGACGTTGAGCATCGTTGAAGTAGGCAGGAACTGTAATAACGGCTTGGTTTACTTCGGTACCCAGGTAATCTTCAGCCGTTTTCTTCATTTTTTGAAGGATAATTGCTGAAATTTCTTGAGGGGTGTATTTGCGATCATCAATTTGTACTCGTGGTGTATTGTTGTCGCCTTTCACTACACTGTAAGGAACACGTGGAACCTCTTTTGAAATTTCGTCAAAACTATGTCCCATAAAACGTTTAATGGAATACACTGTCTTGGTGGGATTGGTAATGGCTTGACGTTTTGCCGGATCACCTACTTTGCGCTCCCCATCGTTTACAAATGCCACGATGGATGGCGTTGTTCTACGACCTTCGTTGTTGGCAATTACCACCGGTTCGTTACCTTCCATAACCGAAACACAAGAGTTGGTTGTGCCTAAGTCGATTCCTATAATTTTACTCATTTTTTATAATTTGAAATAATTGCTAATTGAAAATTTTCCTTGGCCTTTCAAGCATTGTGCCGCTTAGAAATTGGCAGGAATTGTCTGACATTTTTTTCAATTTAACCAAATTTTGCTGACAAAAAGGCTGACTTAGTCTTACCTTCGCCGCCCATGTCTAAGCCAAAAGTTCTTGTTATCGCTTATTACTGGCCTCCAGCCGGTGGTGCAGGGGTGCAACGTTGGCTGAAGTTTGTGAAATACCTTCAGGATTTTGGTTGGGAACCGGTAGTGTATACTGCAGAAAATGGCGAAGTACCCGTTATTGATCCTTCCCTCGAAAAGGATGTCCCTCCGAATATCACCATTATCAAACAACCCATTCTGGAGCCTTATAGTTTATATAAACGATTCGTCGGGCAAAAAAAGGAAGAGAAAATCAATGCCGGTTTCTTGTCTGAAAGTAAAAAAAATCCATTGCTCGAAAAAACCAGCGTGTTTATTCGGGGCAATTTGTTTATTCCCGACGCCCGAATGCTCTGGATTAAACCTTCCATCCGCTTTTTAACAGCCTATCTGAAAAACAATCCGGTCGATGTTATTGTCTCCACCGGCCCACCTCATTCCATGCATTTAATTGCCCTCGGACTTAAAAAGGCCTTGGGAATTCCCTGGTTGGCTGATTTTCGCGACCCTTGGACCAATATTGATTACTACGATCAATTGATGCTTACTTCCTGGGCCGATAAAAAACACCGTGCCCTCGAGAAACTGGTTATTCAATCCTGCGACGAACTTCTGGTTATAAGCGAAGGTATGAAACGGGAGTTTTTAAGTTTGGGAGCAAAAAATCCCATCGTTATTACCAATGGATATGATGAAACCGATTTTCCTGCCGGCCACTCTCCATCCGGTAAGTTTAGTTTGAGTCATATTGGTGCCATGAATAAGGACCGAAACGACAAAGCTTTGTGGGATGCCCTGGAAGAACTTTGTGCCGAAAATTCAGAATTTAAAGCTGATTTTATTTTAAAACTAATTGGTAAAAACGATATTGAAGTGAAGCAAAGGTTAGAAAATAGCCCGATTCCGGTTGAATATATTGCCTATTTGCCTCACGAGGAAGTAGTGAAATTTACCATGGATTCGGCCGTTTTATTGCTTCCCTTGAACAATACTCCCAATGCCAAAGATATTTTAACCGGTAAGCTTTTTGAATACCTCGCTGCCTCCCGTCCAATTTTATGCTTAGGTCCGGTAGACGGTGATTGTGCCGCCATTTTGAATAAAACCGGAAATGGTAAAACAGTAAATTTCGGTGATAAAAATGGTATAAAATCGGTGATAATGGAGTATTATTCAAAATTCAAAGAAAATAGCCTGCACGTCAAGGGGCAGGACGTTTCTGATTATTCTCGTCGGGCTTTAACCGGAAAATTAGCCGAGGTTTTAAACAAAGTGGCTTCCAGGTAAATTTTGCCAAATATTTATTGGTTTATCCGGGTTATTAAGTTGGCGGGCCCCCTCCGCCCAAAAATGTTTTGCAAATCCCATTCATCCTGCATTGGGCGTTCGGGTCACGCTATCGGCTGTAGTCCTCGTCCCCCTAGGCTAACGCCGTAGGTGTCCTGTGGGCTACTTGCCTCTATCGTTGCCCGAGGGTGCAAGCCCAATTTGTAGCAAAAGGAACAAGCTTTGCAGGTTGATACTGGATACTACAAATGCCCGGGTTGCACAGTTGAACTGTAGCCCTTTCTTGAAGATTTACCAATGGATATTCCGGTTCATTCCGGTTACTTAACTAATGGGTGTTTTTTATGACATACCTATTTGCCCCTGCCTTGAATAACTGTCAAAATAGTGTAAATCAAAATTTTGATATCCAAGGCTATGCTCATGTTTTCGATGTAGATGATATCGAACTTAAGCCGCTCCACCATTTGTTCTACATTTTCGGCATAACCATATTTTACTTGTCCCCACGAGGTAATACCCGGCTTTACCCGATGCAAGTGATGGTAGTGTGGTGATATTTTTACTATTTGATCAATAAAGTATTGTCGTTCAGGTCTTGGACCAACAATAGACATATCACCAATAAGCACATTATAAAATTGGGGAATCTCATCCAGTCTGGAACGACGAAGGTATTTTCCAATAGGGGTAATTCGCTTGTCGTCTTTGCTGGCTAACTTAGGTCCATCTTTTTCCGCATCCAGATACATGGTCCTGAATTTGAATATTTGAAACGGTTTTCCTTTTAGCCCAATTCTTTCCTGACTAAAAAACACAGGCCCTTTAGAGGATAACTTTACTAATAAGGCTAATATCAGGTAAAGCCACGAAAAGCAAATGAGGGCAAAACAGGAAATACCAATATCAATAATTCGTTTTAAACTTCGCTGCCAGGTGGGCATAACGCTCATATTCACCTCAATGAGCGGTGTTCCGAAAATGTTATTAAGCTTGACACTACCGGCCAATATATCATACATATCAGGTATAACCTTTACCTGTAGCCCAACAAAATCTTCCATCATGGAAAGAATATGCATCAAACTGCTGTGCTCTGAACTTTCAATAGCAATAATAACTTCTTCAATCTGATGGGTTTCAATCACCTCCCGTATTTTATCCAAACCGCCAAAATGCCGGATTCGCTTTTTTAGCATGACTCCGTTTTTATCTTCCACATGAACAAATCCAATGAATTTGTTGCCTGGAGATGGAATGGAGGATTCCATTTCTTCGAAAAGTTTCTCAGCATTGTGATTAGATCCAACCAATAGGGTAGGAAAGCCAATTTCTTTTCGGTGAATACGACGTATGGTAAAGGTTGTAATGATTAACCTAAAGCTATAGGTTAAGCCAAATTGGGCTAAAAATAATACGTAGAAATATTGATAATAGGTCTTAAAAGAAATGATTTCATCGTCCAGGATAAGGAAAAAGAAAATGAGAATTACCCCAATCAAGGTAATAAAAAGGGTTTGACCGAATTCTTTTAACCTGGAACGTCGATAAACATCGGTGTAAGCTCCGGAAATGGCATGTAATAAAGCCCAAAAAAGGGTAACTGCTATGGTTCCCTGAATCAGTGTTTCGTTATAGTCTACCGGTACTTTAACTCCAAACTTCAAACTTTCAACCTCTTTACGGTAGGTATAAAATAGCAACCAAGCTCCGGTAGAAGCAATTAAATCTAAGCTGAAATATTTAATGGCATGAAGCCTGCGGTTCATGGATGGACTATCTTCAAATTGTCGAAATAAGCAGTTATTACCTCCGGAGAACTGCTGTCTCGTAAAATACCAAAATAAATTCTAAAGTCAGCTCCACTGTAATTTTGGAGCTTGGGGGTGAGGTAAATATACACCTTTTTCCAGGAGTCGGTGGGGTTTAATCCACCAATTTCTTCTTGTACTTCTGCAGTTTGCCCTTCGGCATAAATTCCTAGCCTAATATTGTGATTGCTCTTATAATTAAGTTCTAAAAAGACAGGAACAGAGGAACTGGAAGGTAAACTGTAGGCTTGGGTTGTGGCAAATTCAATAAAGGAATGGGAGGCATCAATAACCACTTTTCCGCTGCTGCTGCCTTCAAATACTTCGGAGGCATTAGTTGTTTTAACAATTTGCAATCCTTCTTCTGAAATGGAGGTAGGCTCAAGCATAACACCGGGATTTTCGAAGGCTTCACGATAAGGAAATTCAGTTGAAGAAAAATACGTGGTAGATGGATTAATTAAACAGGTTGAATCTGCTTTTAGGATGGCTGTAGTTGTATAGGCTTTAAAGTTTGGATATTGTACTCGTGTTGAGCTGATTCCATTGGCCTTAATACCTGGGAATACAGATACATTCACTTCGCCTAAAGAAGTAACCGGAACTTTGCATGGCAGTTCAAAAACACCAATCGGATTGTCGTTAACATAAATCCAGGCAGTATTGATACCATGGGAGGCAGAGCCTTGGGTACTGTAATCAGTAGAAAGCAAAAAGGTATCAATTTGAATGTAGCTCGGTTCTTTGGCTTCTTTGTTGCAACTGTATTGCATGCTGATAAGCCAAAGTAAACAAAGCGTTGAAAATCCTTTAAGCAGTAGTTTCATTTTTGGGAGGGCGAAGGTAGGAATAGAATTCATATTGAAATGTTAATTCGGGATAGACCACTTTTGTTTGGAAAGGCTTAATCTGTTTATTTGAATGTTTTGCGGATAAAATTGTTACCTGATTCGTTGCCTTTCCATTTTTGAAAAGCTAAATTTCTAATTATTAATTAAATCAAATATGTTGTGATAAATAATTGACTTACTTTGAGTTAGTACTAAATTAATTAAAATTGGATAAGCCTGAGCTTGCACCCGGGGTAGGGATAGAGGCAGGTAGCCCACAGGAGTTGGCCGACACGAAGGAGGCCAACGACGAGGACTACAGCCTTTAGTTTTGCATTATCAATTTTTAATAAAATTGATAATGGTGATATTGTATTTTCTTTTTGCTACTTTTTCTTTTGTTAATAACCAATAACTTTGTTGAAAAGTCAACAC
>JAIBAJ010000111.1 GCA_019695265.1 Bacteroidia bacterium
GAAGAATGATCTTTTTCCAGATGAGAAAGAATCTGATTTGCCCGTTCAATAACCTTTTTAGGCATACCTGCCATTTGAGCTACGTGAATACCGAAGCTATGTTCGCTACCTCCTTCCACCAACTTTCTGAGGAAGATGATTTTTTTATTAATCTCTTTAATAGCAATACTATAGTTTTTAACCCTGGCCAGGGATTTTTCCAACTCATTCAGTTCATGATAATGAGTAGCAAACATGGTTTTGGGTCTTGCAATTCCATTTTCATGTAAAAATTCAGTAATTGACCAGGCAATGGAAATACCATCATAGGTGCTTGTTCCCCGGCCAATTTCGTCCAGAATAACCAATGATTTCGGAGTTAAATTGTTCAGGATACTCGCTGTTTCATTCATCTCTACCATAAAGGTACTTTCACCGGAACTGAGGTTGTCTGAAGCTCCTACACGGGTAAATATTTTGTCTACCACACCCAGTTCCGTTTTGGTAGCCGGAACAAAACTGCCAATTTGAGCCATAACAACTATTAAAGCAGTTTGCCTCAATAATGCCGATTTACCCGACATGTTTGGACCTGTTAGAATGATAATTTGACAATCCTCAGGGTCTAATTGGATGGAATTCGGAACATATTGCTCTCCGACCGGAATTAGCTTTTCAATAACCGGGTGCCTTCCTTCGACGATTTTTAAGGCTAATCCATCATTTAATATGGGTTTGGTATAATTGTTTTCGATTGCGATAAAGGCAAAATTGCAAAGACAATCCAGTTTGGCCAATAACCCTGAATTTAGCTGAACAGCTTCTGTATATTCGGTTAAGGATAGTACCAGTTCTTCAAATAACCTTGTTTCTAGTGCCAGAATTTTTTCCTCTGCACCTAGAATTTTGGTTTCGTATTCTTTTAGTTCTTCTGTTATATAGCGTTCAGCATTGGTTAAGGTTTGTTTTCTTACCCAATCGTCCGGTACTCGATTTTTATGGGCATTGGTAACTTCGATGTAATATCCAAAAACTTGGTTATAAGCAACCTTTAGGGAGGTGATACCGGTACGTAAAGCCTCTCGTTGTTGAACTTCCAGCAAATATTCCTTTCCTGAAGTACTAATTTTCCTTAGTTCATCCAACTCAGGGTTAACACCTTGTTTAATTACATTGCCCTTATTGACCAAGGCCGGAGGTTCATCCTGAAGCTCGTTAGCAATTTTATCCCGCATGGTTTCGCATGGATTTAATTGCTCTCCAATACGTTTAATGGGCAAGCAGGAAGATCCCAAACATAACTCCTTGATTGGACCGGTTAAATCCAAGGTTTTTCGGAGCATGACCATTTCTCTGGGATTGATTCTTGCTGCGGCTATTTTGGACATTAATCTTTCCAGGTCTCCTATTTGAGACAGGTATGATTGCAAGGATTGTCGGAGTTCAGTATTGTTTTTTAATTCTTCTACTGCTTCTAACCGATCTTCAATGGCTTTTTTGTTTTTCAGCGGCAAGGCAATCCATCTTTTCAACAGTCGTCCTCCCATGGGTGTGGAGGTTTGATCCAATACATCGACCAGACTGGTACCACCCGGACTATTGGTGTAGAATATTTCCAGATTTCTGGCAGTGAATTTATCTAACCAAACATAGTGTTCTTCTTCAATCAGTTGAAGTTTGGTGATGTGGTTGAGTCTGTCGTGTCTAGTTTCAGAAAGGTAATGCAGAGCTGCACCGGCTGCGATGGTATGTAAGCCCATTTTTTCAATACCAAATCCTTTTAGGGATTTAGTACCGAAGTGTTTCAACAATAATTCTTCGGTGAATTCGGAGGTGAAAACCCAATCTTCTAAACCAAATTCGGAACTTTGTCCACCAAAATTATCCCGGAAAAAGGACTTGTTATTTTTGGGAAAGAGAATTTCTCCCGGCTTAAAGCTTTGAAGTAATTTATCGGCATATTCTTTATCGCCGGATCCGGTAAGAAACTCTCCGGTGGAAACATCCATAAATGCTAATCCAAAGTTACTTTTATCCCAACAGATGGCTGCAAGGAAATTATTGGATTTAGCATCCAGAATGTGGTCGTTAAAGGTAACGCCGGGTGTTACCATTTCGGTAATGCCTCTTTTAACGATGGTTTTGGTAAACTTTGGATCTTCCAATTGGTCGCATACGGCAACCCGATAACCTGCTCTAACTAATTTTGGCAAATAAGTTTCGAGGGAATGATGAGGAAATCCTGCAAGGGCAACTTCAGTGGCAGATCCATTTCCACGTTTGGTTAATACTATTCCTAATACTTTAGAAGCCTTGACTGCATCTTCCCCAAAGGTTTCATAAAAATCACCAACCCTAAATAACAAAATGGCATCCGGGTGTTTAGCCTTGATGCTATTGTATTGTTTCATTAATGGGGTTTCGTTTGCTGCAGTTGCCTTACTCATCTTGCCACAAAAATGCTGATTTCTCTTGTTAATCTTACGTGTATCTGGTGAAACTTTTCCACTATTCCAAGCAAATCCGTATCAAAAAAAAAGCCCCGAACCTGAGTTCGGGGCTTTCCATTAGCTTAATAGTCTTAAGGTTTAATTTCTTCTACATTAAAACCAGCGGCCTTTAGTTTTTCTATGTTTTTGGGATCTCCAACTACCACAGAAACCATGTTGTTCAGGTTGAAGTATTTTTTGATTAATCCGTTTAATTCGGAGCTTGTTAATCCTTTTAAAACTTCATTTTGTTTTTCAAGGTAACTAGTTTCAAGTTTGTAATCCAATAAACGTTTTAAAAATCGACCTTTTTGTTGGGGGGCTTCAAATTTCAAGGCATCCGCTTGACCCAAAGAACTTTTAGTAAAGGCGAGTTCGTCTTCTGTTATTCCTTTTTCATGAAAGCTTCTGAGTTCTGTAACCAATTCTATCATGGAGCTATCTGTTACTACACCTTTGAAACCTCCGGTAATGAAAAATGGACCTGCCAAATCAGTAGCCTCAAATGCGGCTCTGGTTCCATAGGTAAATCCTCTTTTTTCACGAAGATTAAGGTTTATACGTGAATTGAAATTACCTCCGAATGGGAAATTGGCAACATTGGCTTTATAAAAGGTTCCGGTTGCATCGTATGGTAAAGCCACGTAACCAATTCTAATTTCAGATTGTGGAGCTTTTTCTTTTGAGATGTAGTAAACGGTAAAATTTTGAAAAGTATTAAATTCACCTTTATCGGAAACCAAGGCAGTTTTGGAAGGGGTTAGACTTTCCAATCCTTTAAAGAGAGGATTCAAATCTTTTTCAGCAATGCTTCCAACCACAATTATTCTTGCATTTTTTAGGTTTAGGTTGCTGTAGTAAGCTTTCACATCATCCAAAGAAATTGATTCTACCGTAGTACTTGTGCCAACTACCGGAATGGAAAGGATGCTGTTTGCTTTATATAATTTAGCTCTGAACGCATTATCGGCCATTGCTCTGGCTTGCGTAACCTGATTAGCAATAAATTCTAATTGTTCGGATTTTTTACGATCAAAATCATCTTGATTGAAAGCCGGATTTACAACCTTCTCATTCAACAATTCCAAGGTACGGCTTAAGTTTTTCTTTAAACAAAAAACATTAAAGATGATATCATCATCGTTTGCTTCAATGGTAATTTCACTTCCCATTCTGTCCAATTCTCCAGCAATTGCTTCTGTGCTAAAATTCTTGGTAGTTTCATCTAAAAGGCTGGATGTCAAGGTTGCAATTCCGGATTTGTTGATTGATTCGTACCTGTGACCGGCTTTAAAAAGCAAAGACAAACTAACTATTGGCAATTCGTCGTAAGGGGTGATGATATAATCACAGCCGGCTTTATTACCTTTTACTACGGAAGGAACCTTCATAACCGGATTGGCGCCGGAACCCGGTATTTTTGAACGATCAAATTTATCGGCTTCCTTAGCAGGTTTTTTGTAACTTAATCCTTCATATTGCTTATTATCCGGTTTGAAATCTGCTGAAGTGAACTTGGGTGTGAAATTGTCTTTATTGGCGGCAATTTGCGACTGTCCTTTGGGAACAATACTCAATACCACACATTTTTTGCCTTTCAGGTATTGGTTATAAACCCTGATTACATCTTCTTTGGTTACTTTGTTATAACGTTCAATGTCTTTACCAATGTAATTAGGGTTACTCATCATGGTATAATATTGAGCCAATTGTCCAGCTTTTCCGGCAACATTTTCCAAGCTTTGAAAAACTTGGGATTCGTGTCGGGCTTTATAGCTGTTCAAATCATCTTCCGAAACACCTCTTTTCTCAAATTCTTCCAGCGATTCTCTGATTTTTTTCTCCATTTCTGCCAAGTTGGTTCCGGGCAATGCAAAAACTGAAAGGGTAAATTGTCCTCCCAGCTCCATACAAGGATGGGAAACACTGGATTGAACTGCTATTTGAGCTTTGTCGAAGTTTTTAAAGAAAATAGAGTTTTTACTACCTCCTAAAATATCAGAAAGTACATCTAATGCAGGCTCATCCGGATGGAAGTTCGGAACGGTTGGAAAAGACATTACTATGGCCGGAAATCGAATATTGTCTTCATAAGAGATGTAACGATCCGACTCCAAGTTGATTTTTTCCCAATCCATTTTCTTTACCTCGGGTCCGCGATTGATTGGTCCAAAGTATTTTTCCACTAAGGAAAGAACTTGTTTCGTTTCAACATCACCGGCAACTGTTAATACGGCGTTGTTAGGTCCATACCAACGTAAAAAGAATTTTTTTAAATCTTCCAAGGTGGCTCTGTCCAACTCTTCTAAATATCCAATGGTGCTCCAGGAATAAGGGTGTCCATATGGATAAATAGCCTGACCGAGTTTTTCGTACATCAATCCGTAAGGACGGTTGTCATAATTTTGTCCACGTTCGTTTTTTACCGTAGCTCTTTGAACCTCAAATTTTTGTTGGGTAACAGCATCCAGTAACCAGCCCATTCTATCCGATTCCAACCACAAAGCCATTTCAAGTTTATTGGAAGGGAGTGTCTCAAAATAATTGGTACGGTCTGTATTGGTACTTCCATTCATTTGTCCTCCGGCCTCACTTACCAATTTAAAATGTTGCTCATCCTCTACGTGGTCTGAACCTTGGAACATCATGTGCTCGTAAAAGTGTGCAAAACCACTGCGTCCAAGTTCTTCTCTTGCACTTCCAACATGGTAAGTTACATCCAAATGAACGATTGGATCGCTATGGTCTTCATGTATTAATACGGTTAAACCGTTAGGTAATTGGTAACGCTCGTAAGGAATGATTAACTCATCTGCCTTAGCTGAAACTTTTTCTATCAGCTTGGTTTGGGAAAAGCTTTGTAGGCTTAATCCGATTACACTTGCTGTTAAGAGTACTTTTCTCATTTTCTTTTGTAGAATTAAGGTTGCAATAGTAGTTTATTTTGTTTTTGTCATTCCTTAAAAGTCATGAAATGTGCCAAAAAGTTTTACTGGATTAAATAGTTGAAAATCAATATTTTGAATTTATTGTTACTTTCTTTAATTGTTCAATATTTAACCCAGGTGTTCAAAATCGGACAATGGATTATTAAAATATACGGGAATGAAATCCAATTGAAAAGGTAACAGGTAAAATGAATAAGCTTATATGGTTTGCTTTTCTTTGAATGTCTAAGTAGTCTTTTACCTCATTGGTTCGGATTGGAACTAATACGGCCAACGATAAATAGGAATTATTTTGGGCATTAAAGGATATGTCAAGACTCGGCCCTAAAGTGAAACCATAAAATATTTTCTTGGCAGGGGAAGATCCTTCGATACTGACAATTGTATGGTACCCGTACATAGCCATAAAAGAAGGATTCAATTTGGATTTAGAATACCTGGAACCTAAACGGATTTTAGTGCCTACATTATATCCGAGGCCTATTAGGGCATATCCAAATCCGGCAAATAAACCAATATTGGTTTGTGGGTAAAAAACCAAATTTACTCCTATGCCACCGTAGTCCTGACCTAGCCCGGCTCCCAAAGAAAGCACATCTTTTCTTACGGTTTGTTTGATTTCTTTCCCCCCAATTAGCTGTGCAATTTCAGAAATGCTAACGCTATCCAACTTCAACTTTTCGTCATAGAGAATGAATCCATCAAATCCACCTGAGTTTGCTTTATCTGTGCTATTGAAAGGGACTACCTGAAGATAGTATTTCCTCACATCTACTTGTGACTTGATAAGTTGGAAGAATTTTGATTTGGTCGTTTTATATTTTATTGAATATCCGGATAGAAAGGCGATTTTCTTTTGAAGGAAATCAAAATCATTTCGTTGTTTTTGAAGGTATGTGTTTAGAAAATTCGATTCAGAAAGTGTTAATTCATGTTTATCGTTAAGACCACAGCTATCGAGTGACTGTGCTGAATTAATTCCAGTTTTGAATATTAATAGAAAAAGAATTAATCCGAAAATAGTTCGTTTCATCCACCTTTTTTTCGGTAAAAATAATCTAAATTCCTAATTTGTAAATGAAATCTGCTAAGGCATGCTGGTCTAAGATAAGGGTTATAATAACTCCATAAATGGCACCTATAAAATGTGCATCATGATTCACATAACCTCCACCTCTCCTGCCCATATAAAAGGAATAACCTAAATAAATAATGGCCCAAAAAATTAATGGAAGACATAAAATAAAATACAAACAAATTTTTTCCCAAGGAAAATAGATAACACTAGCCATCATGATAGCACTAACACCTCCGGATGCTCCAACTCCATGGTAGTAGATATCATTTTTATGTTTTTCGTAGGTATGTATTACACTTAAAAAAATTCCACCCAAGTAAAGTAGTAGAAAGTAAGGAATTGCATAGCTCCCGAACTTGGATTGAAAAACGGCTTCTATCGCTCCTGCAAAAAAGTAGAACGAAATCATATTGAAAATCAAATGAAGCCAATCGGCATGAATAAATCCATGTGAAATAAATCGATAAAATTCCTTTAAAGGATTTCGATTAATTTCATAAGGCTGAAAGTCTAATTTGTAAAAGAAACTAGGATTTGAAAAAGCCCATATGGAAGCTAGGCTAGTTAGAATGATTATGAGAAGTACCATGTTTTATTCGCCTGTCCAACGAGGCTCTCTTTTTTCAACAAAGGCCATTATTCCTTCGGCTGCATCTTTGGTGGTTACAATATCGTTTAGTTTGTTTTTAAGAAAAAGGTGGTGTTCCGAAAGGGGAATATTTCTTAATTCCTCCGAAGCCTGCATTCCTTTCCGAATGGCTGTGGGTGATAACTTCTTTAGTTCAACCAAAAATTGGTCGATGGCTATGTCCAGATTTTCTTTGGAGCTTAGATGGGTAACAATACCTAGTTCTTTGGCTTCCTGTGCAGTTAAGGTAGCTGCCCGTATGCATAAATCCAATGCTTTTCTTTCTGACATTATTCCACGTAAGGAGGCCAAAACCTGGAATGGGAATAGTCCCCTTTTTACTTCCGGTAGACTAAAATTAACTTGTTCCGCAGCAAATACATATTGACAACCGCAAACGATTAAAAAAGCTCCTGCCAACGCATTCCCTTGAACCCGGGCTATGCAAGGTTTATGCACCAGGTTGAATGCCTCTCCTAATAGTATTTCTCCATTGGGCTCCGGTATACTGGAAACAATTTCTTCACCACTTCCTGCAAAAGACTTGAGGTCCGCCCCGGCACAAAAGGTATCTCCATTAGCTGCTATTACAACCGCCCAAACATCTTTTTCATTTTGAGCATAGCTTAATCCAAAAACTAATTCCTTAAATAAAATGGGGTTAAGTGCATTCTTCTTTTCCGGACGATTTAAGGTAAGGGTCAAAACATGGTTTTCAAATTTCACCAATAGGTATTGGTACCTTTCATTAAGCGCATTTTGGGTTTGTTCAGAAGTGTAAAGCATGGGGCGAAATTACCGATAATTAGCAAATAGTTGGATGAATAAATCCATTTTGATACTTGTGCCGTAACCTGAGGAGCCAATATTTGGAAATTTAAACCAACCTATCTGACGGCTATTCCATCTTAAACCACTTCTGCTACGGTAAAGGTGCTGCCACCTACAAAAATTAAATCGTCTTTTTCAGCATGTTTCTGGGCAGATTTTAATGCCGCTTTTACAGATGTAAAAGATTTGCCTTCCAAACCACAATCCAATGCATATTGCTTCAGTTGCTTCTCGTCCATACCGCGCGGTACATCCGGTTTGCAAAAATAAAATGTAACATTGTTCTTGGGTATAGCCTCAAAAACCTTGGTCAAATCCTTGTCATTTACCACTCCCATCACAAAATGTAAATGGTTGTATTTAATCTTTCCCAAATGGTAGCTCACTTCCTCCAATCCATTCTTATTGTGACCGGTGTCGGCTATGGTTAATGGTGATTTACTCAAAATCTGCCACCTTCCTTTTAAACCGGTTAAATCAATAACCTGATTCAATCCTTTCTTAAGGGTTTCATCCGAAATACGATAGGCCATATTGCGCAGAACCTCAACCGCCTGAAATACGGCTTTAACATTGTGTTGCTGGTATAAACCTGAAAGCTGAAGGTGTACATTTTTTAAATAAATGCTACCCTTTTGAAACACATCAAAATGTAATCCCGGTTTGTCGCTCGAATAGTTTAAATGTTCTAATTTGAATTGTTTATCGGCATAATAAATGGAAGCCACATTGTCTCTGGCCTTGATATTAAATATAGGCTCAGTTACCTGACTCGATTCACTGATTACCACTGGAATTCCCGGTTTAATAATGCCTGCTTTTTCAAATGCAATTTTTTCTAAGGTATCTCCAAGTAAATTCTGATGATCCCAACCAATATTGGTGATTATACATAAAATCGGATAAATAATATTGGTACTATCCAATCGTCCGCCTAAACCGGTCTCAATTACAGCAATTTGAACCTTTTCTCTGGCAAAATGCTCAAAACACATTCCAACAGTTAATTCAAAAAAGGAAGGATTATGCGTTTCAATAAAAGGCTTTACCTTATCAACAAATTCAACCACCCTTTTTCGATCAATCATTTTACCATCTACCTTAATTCGTTCTCTGAAATCATGCAAGTGAGGTGAGGTAAATAATCCGGTTTTATAACCACTGCTTTGAAGTATGGCCGCCATCATACTGCTTACTGAACCTTTTCCATTGGTTCCCGCAATATGGATGCATTTGATTTTTGCCTGTGGATTTCCTAAAAACTGGCAAAGGGCAACAATATTCTTTAAATCTGCTTTATATGCTGCAGCACCAATCCTCTGAAACATAGGAAGTTTGGTGAATAGGTAGTCTATCGTTTCTGAATAAGTCAAGGGACTAATTTAGTGCGCAAAGTTTTTATTAATTTTTGGATTGCAGGTAGCTTTTGATTTTTTTTATAATTTTAATATTAACCGAATTTGGGATTCCTTTTCAGACCTTACCTTCGTCCTTCCTTTTATCGATGGAACAGTTTTCTATATCCTTGAAAATGAAAATTTTCTCCTGCTGCATTCTCGCTTCTCTCGGATTTTCTTTTTCCGCTAAGGCTCAGTATGGTGGTGGAAGCGGAGATGGATTTGATATGATTCAGATTAGCCAAACCTTATCGGTTTCTGATCCGAGTCGTACACCTGATTTCTCCATCTTTCCTAATCCTGTTGTTCAGGGTGAATTAGTTAAGTTAGTTCCATTGCCGGGTGCAGATTTTAAATCACTGCGCTTAATCAATCCATTAGGCGAATCGATATCTTTGAATGGATTTTGGGAAAATGAATCGTTCTGGATTCCTACCCATCATCTGGCCTCAGGTAATTTTGTTCTTCAAATGCTGGTTGGAAAAGATTGGAGTTGCCAAACCTTAGTTGTAAAGTGATATGCTGTTTTTGAAATTACTATCAGAGAGTTTTATTTTGGCTTTTGGTGCCATGGCAGCCAATCGTTTGCGTACGTTTTTATCACTGCTGGGAATTACCATTGGGATACTGGCCATCATTTCCGTTTTTACCGTGGTGGACGGTATGAAGGACTATGTCAGGAACAGCGTGCAAAGCCTGGGAGATGATATCATTTACGTACACAAATGGCCCTGGGAGTTTGGTGGCGATTACCCCTGGTGGAAATATTGGCAAAGACCTGTTCCCAGCGTAGAAGATGCCGAAGAATTACAGCGAAGATTAAAAACAGCTCAAGGAATCTGTTTTAGGGTTGGTACCAAAAAAACAGTTACCTTTTTAAATAATTCGGTCGAAAGTGTCGACGTCAATGCCGTTTCGCACGATTGGAATAAAATTAGGGATCTGAACCTTTTGGATGGAAGGTATTTTACCTCCGCCGAAAGCGCCTCCGGTAGAAACGTGGGTATCCTTGGTTATGAAATTTCCAATGCCTTGTTCGGCGATCTTAGCCCGGTTGGCAAAATGGTTAAAATGGGGGGTAAAAGGATTTTAATTATTGGAAAATTGGACAAGGATGGTGAAAGTATTTTTGGGAATAACAAAGACAATTATTTAATAGTACCTATCAACTTTGCCCGAAACCTATTTAACCTTAGAAAAGAAAATTTGGATCCAATGGTGATGGTGAAAGCCAAACCCGGAATTAGTAATGAAGAATTGAAGGACGAAATTACCGGTGTTTTGCGATCTGTTAGGCGACTTAAACCTTCTGCAGAAAACAATTTCGCTCTGAATGAAACAAGCCTAATTTCCAAAGGTTTCGAAGGGCTTTTTATTTTACTGGATTTTGCCGGTTGGTTTATTGGTGGCTTTTCGATTTTGGTCGGAGGTTTTGGAATAGCTAATATCATGTTTGTTTCGGTTAGGGAACGTACAAGTCAAATTGGAATCCAAAAGGCCTTGGGCGCCAAAAATTACTTTATCCTGTTTCAATTTTTGTTCGAAGCAATTTTGTTGTGTTTGATGGGTGGTGTTATCGGCTTAGTAATCGTTTTTCTGATAGTCCAAGCGGTAAATGCCTTCCTCGACATGGAAATGGCTCTTACCTGGTTTAATATCATGAGGGGTATTCTCATTTCAGTCATTATTGGACTGGTTTCCGGCATCATTCCGGCATTTAGTGCATCCCGGTTAGATCCTGTGGAAGCCATTCGTAGCAACGGATAAGGTGGACAGCTTCCTGTCAATAGACCAGTTTTTCCTCCGGTCTATTTCTTTGTTTCTAATTTTTTTTCTGATTAGGCGGGCCCCCTCCGCCCAATCCCATTTTTGCAATTACAAACAGCGGTAAATGGGCGTTCGGGTCACGCTATCGGCTGTAGTCCTCGTCGCACTTGGCTAGCGCCGCGTGCTCCTGTGGGCTACTTGCCTCTATCGTTGCCCGAGGTGCAATCCCGCACGGTGTCGCATTTATTGCGCATTTTGCCTAACCAACATGAGTTAGGATTTGTTTTGAACATAACCAAAAACCAGATCAAAGCAAAGGATTAAAAGGGGGGGGCAAATCAAATTTGTTGTTTCCGGGCAGCAGTTTTGGACAAAATGATATGCTTGGGGTCGGGTCGGGTAGGGATAGAGGCAGTCTACCCCACAGGACACCGATGCGTTAGCGGAGGTGGACGAGGAGTAGCGCCGAAAGCCCGACCATT